>NZ_BCPP01001385.1:0-1266 GCF_016586125.1 Burkholderia sp. E168m23 | reverse complement strand
CGAGTTCGGTGCGCGGCTTCTGTTCGTCGAGCGCTTCGCGCATCGCGGTGCGTACGGCGGCCAGATTGCGCTGCGCGTCGTTCGTGAGGTGGTGTTCGACGCGCGGCAGCACGAGCGCCGCGAGATCGTAGAAATTGCGGTTGAAGTTCTGCATCGAGCCGAGCTCGAAGCGGCCGAGGTGATCGCCGAACACGTGTTGCGACAGGCCGATCGGGTTGGGCACGGGGACGATGACGACTTCGCCTTGCAGCTTGCCGGCCGTCTCGAGCGCGGCGATCTTGCGGCGCAGCAGCGTGGCGACCAGCATGCCGGGCAGCTCGTCCGCGTGCAGCGACGACTGGATGTAGACCTTCTTGCCGCCGCGCGGGCCGTAGTGGAAGCTGGTGATCTGGCGTTCGGTACCGACGGCGGGGGAAATCAGCGGATGGGTCTGCGTTTGCATGATGGGGGAGTGCGGCGCAGCCGCGAGTGATCCGTGTGCTTGGAGGATCGATTGTACGTTGCCTTCCTCGCCGCCATCAAACCGGCGCCAGAGCACGCAGTTTTCCGTTGAGAATCATCAGGTTGGCGCGGAAAAAATAACGTCGTCCGCGTCGCGCGCAAAAAAACGGGCTCCTTGCGGAGCCCGTTTCCATCATGCCGAATCGTGCGTCGGTCGGCCGGATTACTTGCCGTAGACGTCGAAATCGAAGTACTTCTTCGCGAGCTTGTCGTACGTGCCGTCCTTGCGCATGCCGGCGATCGCGCCGTCGATCTTCGCCTTCAGGTCGGTGTCTTCCTTGCGCAGGCCGATGCCGGCGCCGTTGCCAAGCGTCTTCGGATCGTCGAGGTCCTTGCCGGCGAAGTCGAAATTCGCGCCGCGCGGCGTCTTCAGGAAGCCGATCTCGGCTTGCACCGCGTCCTGCAGCGCGCCGTCCAGACGGCCGGAGATCAGGTCGGCGTAGACCTGGTCCTGGTTCTGGTAAGGCACGATGTTGACGCCCTTCGACGCCCAGTGCGCCTTCGCGTAGGTTTCCTGGATCGTGCCCTGCTCGACGCCGACCGACTTGCCCTTCAGCGATTCGGCCGTCGGCTGCAGGTTCGCGCCCTTCTTCGTGACGAGGCGCGTCGGCGTGTTGAACAGCTTCGACGAGAACGCGATCTGTTCGGCGCGGGCCGGCGTCATCGACATCGACGACAGCACGCCGTCGAACTTGCGGGCCTTCAGCGCCGGGATCATCCCGTCGAAGTCGTTTTCGATCCACACGCATTTCGCGTTGATGCGGC
>NZ_BCPP01001384.1:0-1268 GCF_016586125.1 Burkholderia sp. E168m23 | reverse complement strand
AATCCGCCCGTCTCGAGACACATGTCCACCCAAGCCTCCTCCAAAGCCAAGCTCCGCGAAGCCGCGCTCGACTATCACGAATTTCCGACTCCCGGCAAAATCGCGATCGCCCCGACCAAGCAGATGATCAACCAGCGCGATCTCGCGCTCGCGTATTCGCCGGGTGTGGCGTACGCGTGCGAGGAGATCGTCGAGAACCCGCTGAACGCCGCGCGCTTCACCGCGCGCAGCAACCTGGTCGGCGTCGTGACGAACGGCACGGCGGTGCTCGGTCTCGGCAACATCGGCCCGCTCGCGTCGAAGCCGGTGATGGAAGGCAAGGCCGTGCTGTTCAAGAAGTTCGCGGGCATCGACGTGTTCGACATCGAACTGAACGAATCGGACCCGCACAAGCTCGTCGACGTGATTGCCGCGCTGGAGCCGACCTTCGGGGGGATCAACCTCGAAGACATCAAGGCGCCGGACTGCTTCATCGTCGAGCGCGAAGCCCGCAAGCGGATGAAGATCCCGGTGTTCCACGACGACCAGCACGGCACCGCGATCGTCGTGGCCGCGGCCGTCACGAACGGCCTGAAGGTCGTCAACAAGGACATCAAGAAGGTCAAGCTCGTCGCGTCGGGCGCCGGCGCGGCCGCGCTCGCGTGTCTCGACCTGCTGGTCGACATCGGCCTGCCGCTCGAGAACATCACGGTGACCGACCTGGCCGGCGTGGTCTACAAGGGCCGCACCGAGCTGATGGACCCGGACAAGGAGCGTTTCGCGCGCGAAACCGACGCCCGCACGCTGGCCGAAGTGATCGACGGCGCGGACATCTTCCTCGGCCTGTCGGCCGCCGGCGTGCTGAAGCAGGAGATGGTGAAGGGCATGGCCGAGCGCCCGCTGATCCTCGCGCTCGCGAATCCGACGCCGGAAATCCTGCCGGAGCTCGCGCTCGAAGTGCGCCCGGACGCCGTGCTCGCCACCGGCCGCACCGATTACCCGAACCAGGTCAACAACGTCCTGTGCTTCCCGTTCATCTTCCGCGGCGCGCTCGACGTCGGCGCGACGACGATCACGCGTGAAATGGAGATCGCGGCCGTCAATGCGATCGCCGAGCTCGCGCAGCACGAGCAGAGCGACATCGTCGCGACCGCGTACGGCATCCAGGATCTGTCGTTCGGGCCCGAATACCTGATTCCGAAGCCGTTCGATCCGCGCCTGATCGTGAAGATCGCGCCGGCCGTCGCGCAGGCCGCGATGGACGGCGGCGTCGCGACGCGCCCGATCGA
>NZ_BCPP01001383.1:0-1268 GCF_016586125.1 Burkholderia sp. E168m23 | reverse complement strand
GACACGATCTGCGACGGCGCGACGTCCATGTACTGGATCCGGTCCGGCGTGACCATCATCGTTTCGCCGGCTTCACGCGACGACACGAGTTCGTCGATCAGCTGGCCGTTCTCGTCGATCGCGGCGTTCGCCTGGGCGATCATGTAGCGGCCTTCCTCGATCGCCGACAGGTAATCGATCTGGTCGGTCACCTTGCTGTCCACGACCTTGCGGTACGGCGTCTCGAGGAAGCCGTACTCGTTCAGGTGCGCGTACAGTGCGAGCGAGTTGATCAGGCCGATGTTCGGACCTTCCGGCGTTTCGATCGGGCACACGCGGCCGTAGTGGGTCGGGTGCACGTCGCGGACTTCGAAGCCTGCGCGCTCGCGCGTCAGACCGCCCGGGCCCAGTGCGGAAACACGGCGCTTGTGCGTGATTTCCGACAGCGGGTTGGTCTGGTCCATGAACTGCGACAGCTGCGACGAACCGAAGAACTCGCGGATCGCCGACGAAATCGGCTTCGAGTTGATCAGGTCGTGCGGCATCAGGTTTTCGCTTTCGGCCTGGCCGAGGCGTTCCTTGACCGCGCGCTCGACACGCACGAGACCCGCGCGGAACTGGTTTTCCGCCAGTTCGCCGACGCAACGCACGCGACGGTTGCCGAGGTGGTCGATGTCGTCCACTTCGCCCTTGCCGTTGCGCAGCTCGACGAGGATCTTGATCGTCGCGAGGATGTCGTCGTCCTGCAGCGTCATCGGGCCGACGATCTCGTCACGGCCGACGCGGCGGTTGAACTTCATGCGGCCGACCTTCGACAGGTCGTACGCTTCTTCGCTGTAGAACAGACGGTTGAACAGGGCCTCGACCGCTTCCTCGGTCGGCGGCTCGCCCGGACGCATCATGCGGTAGATCGCGATGCGCGCGGCCGTCTTGTCGGTCGTTTCGTCGACACGCAGCGTCGACGAGATGTACGGGCCCTGGTCCAGATCGTTCGTGTAGAGCGTCTGGATGTCCTTGATGCCCGCTTCGCGCAGCTTCTCGAGCACGCTTTCCGTGACTTCGTCGTTCGCGCTCGCGATCACTTCGCCGGTATCGCCGTCGACGACGTTCTTCGCCAGCACGCGGCCGAGCAGATAGTCTTCCGGCACCGAGATGAACTTGGTCTTCGCGGCTTCGAGGTCGCGAATGTGCTTCGCGTTGATCCGCTTGTCCTTCTGGACGATGACCTTGCCGTCGCGATCCGTGATGTCGAAACGCGCGACTTCACCACGCAGGCGCTCGGGCACGAA
>NZ_BCPP01001382.1:0-1269 GCF_016586125.1 Burkholderia sp. E168m23 | reverse complement strand
TCGTATAACTTCGTATAATGTATGCTATACGAAGTTATTACGGCACGATCTGCGCGCTCGGCGATGCGGCGGCGATGCCGGTTCGCGGGATGCTCAAGCACTACTGGGACGAATTCGCGTACCACGTCGAGCACAAGCACTGCATGGTCGGCGGCCACGCGCACGCGGCGGCAGCCTGAAGCGAACCCGGTTGCGGAATTTGAGCGCACGGTCGGGCCAAGGCGCGAACGGGCGGAAATAGGTTAAGGACCATTCACCATCATGGTTGAACTTGAAATAGACGGCAAGAAGGTCGAGGTGCCCGAAGGCAGCATGGTGATCCAGGCTGCGCACAAGGCGGATACGTACATTCCTCACTTCTGCTATCACAAGAAACTGTCGGTCGCGGCCAACTGCCGGATGTGTCTCGTCGAAGTCGAGAAGATGCCGAAGGCCGTACCTGCCTGCGCGACCCCCGTGTCGGCCGGCATGATCGTCCGCACGCAGTCCGACAAGGCTGTGAAGGCGCAGCAGTCGGTGATGGAATTCCTCCTCATCAATCACCCGCTCGATTGCCCGATCTGCGATCAGGGCGGCGAATGCCAGTTGCAGGATCTGGCGGTCGGCTACGGCAAGTCGTCGTCGCGCTACTCGGAAGAAAAGCGCGTGGTGTTCCACAAGAACGTGGGCCCGCTGATCTCGATGGAAGAAATGTCGCGCTGCATCCACTGCACGCGCTGCGTCCGCTTCGGCCAGGAAATTGCCGGCGTGATGGAGTTCGGCATGCTGGGCCGCGGCGAGCATTCGGAAATCACGACGTTCGTCGGCAAGACGGTCGACTCCGAAATGTCGGGCAACATGATCGACCTGTGCCCGGTCGGCGCGCTGACCAGCAAGCCGTTCCGCTACAGCGCCCGTACGTGGGAACTGTCGCGCCGCAAGTCGGTGAGCCCGCACGATTCCGTCGGCGCGAACCTCGTCGTGCAGGTGAAGAACAACCGCGTGATGCGCGTGCTGCCGTTCGAGAACGAAGCGATCAACGAATGCTGGATCTCGGACAAGGACCGCTTCTCGTATGAAGGCCTCAACAGTGAAGAGCGCCTGACGAAGCCGATGCTGAAGCAGGGCGGCCAGTGGATCGAGACCGACTGGCAGACCGCGCTCGAATACGTCGCGAAGGGCCTGAAGGGCATCGCCGCGGATCACGGCGCGAACGCGCTGGCGATGCTCGCGAGCGCGCACAGCACCGCGGAAGAGCTGTTCCTCGTGAAGCAGCTCGCCAACGAACTG
>NZ_BCPP01001381.1:0-1272 GCF_016586125.1 Burkholderia sp. E168m23 | reverse complement strand
CGAACGACACGGTCAGGTCTTCGATCGCGAGCAGAAAGTCGGTATTGCTCATGCTTCACGCCTCCTTGTTCGCCACGCCGAGCAGCCGCCGCACGCGCGGGCGCACATGCTCGTCGTAGAGGCCCGCCAGCCCGTTCGGAAACACCATCACCACGCCGATGAACATCGCCGCCATCAGATAGAGCCAGAGGTTCGGAAAGCTCTCCGAGAACCAGCTCTTGCCGAGATTGACGAGGATCGCGCCGTACACCGCGCCGACCAGCGACATGCGCCCGCCGATGGCCGCGTAGATCACCATTTCGATCGACGGCACGATGCCGACGAACGACGGCGACATGAAACCCACCTGCAGCGTGAACATCGCGCCGCCGATGGCCGCGAGCATCGCCGCGAGACAGAACGCGAACACCTTGAACATCGCGACGTCGTAGCCCGAGAAGCGCACGCGGTCTTCCTTGTCGCGCATCGCGAGCAGCAGCGTGCCGAGCTTGCTGCGCTGAACCCAGCGGCCGACGAGCAGCGCACCGATCAACAGCGTGGCGTTCACGAAATACAGCACGAGCTTCGCGTGATCGGTGCGGATGTCCCAGCCGAGCAGCGTGCGCAGATCGGTGATGCCGTTCACGCCGCCCGTATAGCCTTGCTGGCCGATGATCAGCACCGAGAGGATCAGCGCGACCGCCTGCGTGATGATCGCGAAGTACACGCCGCCCACGCGCCGCTTGAACATCGCGTAGCCGATCACGAACGCGAGCGCCGTCGGCACGACGAGCACCGCGAGGATCGAGAACGGCAACGAGTGAAACGGCTTCCACCACGTGGGCAGCGCGGTGAGCTGGTTCCAGTCCATGAAGTCGGGAATGCCGGGCGTAGTCTGCGTGTGCGTGGCGGCCGGATCGGACGCCTCGAGCTTGAGAAACATCGCCATCGCGTAACCGCCGAGGCCGAAGAACACGCCCTGGCCTAGACTGAGCACCCCGCCGTAGCCCCACGCGATCACGAGGCCGATCGCCACGAACGCATAGGTCAGGTACTTGCCCATCAGGTTCAGGCGGAACGTGTCGAGCGCGAGCGGAAACACGACCACGATCAGCAGCGCGAGCAGCACGATGCCCGCGTAGCCCGACGCGTCGAGCCGCGCGACGCGAGCGCGCCAGCCGGCCGGCGGCGCGCCCGGGCGGGATCGCGGGGATACGGTGCCCGCCGCGGGTTGGATGGGTTCCATGTCCATCTCTCCAGTCGAATGAAGCTGTGAATGACGCGCGTTCATCG
>NZ_BCPP01001380.1:0-1293 GCF_016586125.1 Burkholderia sp. E168m23 | reverse complement strand
CATGTTCGATCCGGCGCTGCTGCGCCCGGCGATCGTGGATTCGTTCAAGAAACTCACGCCGCGCACGCAGTTCCGCAACCCGGTGATGTTCTGCGTGTACGTCGGCAGCATCCTCACCACGATCCTGTGGATCGCCGCGCTCGCCGGCCAGGCCGAGGCGCCCGCGGGCTTCATCCTCGCGGTCACGCTGTGGCTGTGGTTCACCGTGCTGTTCGCGAACTTCGCCGAAGCGCTCGCCGAAGGGCGCTCGAAGGCGCAGGCCGCGTCGCTGCGCAGCGCGAAGAAGGACGTGATGGCGAAGAAGCTGAACGAGCCGCATCCGAAGTCGCCGATCCGCATCACGACCGCGTCCGACCTGCGCAAGGGCGACGTGGTGCTGGTCGAGACCGGCGACGTGATCCCGGCCGACGGCGAGGTCGTCGACGGCGTCGCGTCGGTCGACGAGTCGGCGATCACCGGCGAATCCGCGCCGGTGATCCGCGAATCGGGCGGCGATTTCTCGTCGGTGACGGGCGGCACGCGCGTGCTGTCCGACTGGATCGTCGTCAAGGTCACCGCGAACCCCGGCGAGGCGTTTCTCGACCGGATGATCGCGATGGTCGAAGGCGCGAAGCGCAAGAAGACGCCGAACGAGGTCGCGCTGACGATCCTGCTCGTCGCGCTGACGATCGTGATGCTGCTCGCGACCGCGACGCTGCTGCCGTTCTCGATGTTCTCGGTCGACGCGATGAAGGCCGGCCACGTGGTGACGATCACCGCGCTCGTCGCGCTGCTCGTGTGCCTGATCCCGACGACGATCGGCGGGTTGCTGTCCGCGATCGGCGTGGCCGGGATGAGCCGGATGATGCAGGCGAACGTGATCGCGACGTCGGGCCGCGCGGTGGAAGCGGCCGGCGACGTCGACGTGCTGCTGCTCGACAAGACCGGCACGATCACGCTCGGCAACCGCCAGGCGTCGACGTTCGTGCCGGCGCCGGGCGTGACCGAGGAAGCACTGGCCGATGCCGCGCAACTGTCGTCGCTCGCGGACGAAACGCCGGAAGGGCGCAGCATTGTCGTGCTCGCGAAGGAGCGCTTCAACATCCGCCAGCGCGACATGGCGCAACTGCACGCGACGTTCCTCGGTTTTTCCGCGCAGACGCGGATGAGCGGCGTCGACCTGCCCGGCCGCGAGATCCGCAAGGGCGCGGCCGACGCGATCCGCCGCTACGTCGAAACCCACGGCAGCCGCTTCCCCGAAGAAGTGCGCCGCGCGGTGGACGACGTCGCGCGCCGCGGCAGCACGCCGCTCGT
>NZ_BCPP01001379.1:0-1296 GCF_016586125.1 Burkholderia sp. E168m23 | reverse complement strand
AACGACTTCAACGTGTTCGGCCGCGTGTATCGCGTGATGGCGCAGGCGGATGCCGGCCACCGGCAGACGGCCGCCGACATCGCGAACCTGCGCACGCGCAACGCGAAGGGCGAGATGGTGCCGATCGGCTCGATGGTGACGGTCGGGCCCGCGTACGGCCCCGATCCGGTCGTGCGCTACAACGGCTATCCGGCCGCCGACCTGATCGGCGACGCCGATCCGAAGGCGATGTCGTCGTCGCAGGCGATCGCGAAGCTGCAGCAGATCGCGAAGGACGTGCTGCCGCCGGGCATCACGCTCGAATGGACCGATCTCAGCTATCAGCAGGTCACGCAGAGCAACGCGGCGATCGTCGTGTTTCCGCTCGCGGTGATGCTGGTGTTCCTGGTGCTCGCGTCGCTGTACGAGAGCTGGACGCTGCCGCTCGCGGTGATCCTGATCGTGCCCGTGTGCATGTGCGCGGCGCTGTTCGGCGTGTGGCTGTCCGGCGGCGACAACAACGTGTTCGTGCAGGTCGGTCTCGTCGTGCTGATGGGGCTCGCATGCAAGAACGCGATCCTGATCGTCGAATTCGCGCGGGAGCTCGAGATCCAGGGCAAGGGCGTGGTCGAAGCGGCGCTCGAAGCGTGCAAGCTGCGGCTGCGTCCGATCGTGATGACGTCGGTCGCGTTCATCGCGGGCTCGGTGCCGCTGCTGATCGGCAGCGGCGCGGGCAGCGAGGTGCGGGCGGCCACCGGCGTCACCGTGTTCGCGGGGATGCTGGGCGTCACGCTGTTCGGGCTGTTCCTGACGCCCGTGTTCTATGTGGCGATCCGCAAGCTTGCGGGCGGCACGCCGGCCGTCTGGAGCGAACAGCACGGCACCCTCGAAGGAGAAAACCGATGAGCGCCGCTTTCCGTCTTTCCGCGCTCGCGATGTCGGTGACGCTCGCCGCATGCGCGGTGGGCCCCGATTTCAAACGGCCCGATACCGCCACGGCCGCCCGGTTCGCGCGCGATGTTCGTCCGGCCACGCAGCGTGACGCGGCGCCGGCCGATACACGAACCGACACGTCGCCCGACGCCGATGCCGCCTTCTGGCGCGGGTTCGGCGATCCGACGCTGACACGGTTGATCGATGCGGCGCTCGCCGCGAACCAGGACTTGCAGGTCGCCGTATCGCGCTACGACGCGTCGAATGCGCTGCTGTCGCAGGCCACGTTCGACCGCTATCCGACGATCACCGCGAGCGGCCAGATCGGCCATCAGCTGATGAGCAAGGACCAGGCGTTCGGCGCGCCGCGCAGCCAGCGCGATA
>NZ_BCPP01001378.1:0-1310 GCF_016586125.1 Burkholderia sp. E168m23 | reverse complement strand
CCAGCACGCGGTTGTTGCCGTCGAGCCGCACGACGTCGGCGACGGTGCCGAGCGCGACGAGGTCGAGCAGGCCGTCGAGGCGCGGCTCGGCTTCCTTGCTCGCGAACGCGCCGCGGCGGCGCAGCTCGGCGCGCAGCGCGAGCAGCACGTAGAACATCACGCCGACGCCGGCGAGGTGCTTGCTCGGGAATGCGCAGCCGGGCTGGTTCGGGTTGACGATCGCGCGCGCGGCGGGCAGCGCGTCGCCGGGCAGGTGGTGGTCGGTCACGAGCACGTCGATGCCGCGCGCGTTCGCGGCTTCGACGCCGGCGACGCTCGCGATCCCGTTGTCGACGGTGATCAGCAGGTCGGGCTTGCGCGCGGCCGCGAGCTCGACGATCTCGGGCGTGAGGCCGTAGCCGTATTCGAAGCGGTTCGGCACCAGGTAGTCGATCTGCGCGCCGAACATCCGCAGGCCGCGCACCGCGACCGCGCAGGCCGTCGCGCCGTCGCAGTCGTAATCGGCGACGACCAGCAGGCGCCGCTTGTCGGCGATCGCGTCGGCGAGCAGCGCCGCCGCATCGGCGCAGCCTTTCAGTTCGGTGGGCGGCACCAGGCGCGCGAGCGCGGTCTCGATGTCGACGGGCGACTGCACGCCGCGCGACGCGTACAGGCGCGCGAGGACGGGGTGCAGACCGTGGCGCGCAAGCGCTTCGGCGTCGGCGGGCGCGACGGGGCGGGTAACGATCCGGGTCATTCGGGGTCTGCTGGTTATTCGAACAGGGAGGCAAGCGCGCGGCGGCGCCAGAACTTGCGCAGATCGCCGCGCGTCGCGTGCAGCGTCACGGAACTCGTGTCGCCGCACAGCGTGACATCCACGCTCGCCAGCTCGCCGTTCTGCAGCGCGGCGAGCGCGGGCGCGAACCAGTCGCGCTCGAGCGCGGCGAGGCCATCGTGCCAGCGGGCCCAGTCCTGCTCGATGAACGGAGTGGTCAGCGCCGGCAGGTCGACGAGCGTCGCGCCGTCGGCGGCAGGCAGCGCGCGGAATGTCGCAGGCGGGCTGCCGGCTTCGATTTGCGCGGCGCGCGCGAGGCCGAGCGCGGCGGGCGACGCCGACAGCACGCGCGCGAACGGCTTGCCGACCGGCTTCAGCGTGCCCTGCGCGTGGAACCAGACCGAATTGACGGCGGGCAGCCCCCGGGCCTCGCGGGCTTCGTTGACCGGGTGCTGGAACCACGCCATCTGCACTTCGTTCTGCAGTTTCATCCACATCCGCGAGCGCTCTCCCGTATGCGCCTCGTGCGGCAGCCAGATCTCGATGTTGCGGCCGC
>NZ_BCPP01001377.1:0-1313 GCF_016586125.1 Burkholderia sp. E168m23 | reverse complement strand
GACGGGATGACCGAGCGCGGCTTCGGGCGCATCGTCAACATCACGTCGAGCGCCGTGAAAGCGCCGATCGATGTGCTCGGCCTGTCGAACGGCGCACGCACGGGGCTGACCGGTTTCATCGCGGGCATCGCGCGGCAGAAGCGTATCGCGGCGCGTAACGTGACGATCAACAACCTGCTGCCGGGGCTGTTCGATACCGACCGTCTGAAGAAGGCGACCGAAGCGTCGGCTCGGGCGGAAGGCACGGACTACGAAGCGACCCGCGAAGCGAAGCGCCGCAACGTGCCGGCCGGGCGTTTCGGCACGGCCGACGAATTCGGCGCGGTCTGCGCCTTCCTGTGCAGTGCGCACGCGGGCTATCTGACCGGACAGAACGTGCTGCTCGACGGCGGCGCGTATCCGGGCACGTTCTGATACCCGCGCGGTCGTCGCGGGATGCCCGGGCCGCGCGATGTGCCCGGGCACGGCCCGCCTGCGTTATTTGATCACCAGCGGATTGACCGGTGCGTGGCCGATGTCCACCTGCAGCGTGAAGGTCCGGTCCTGGCGCACGGCGGCGATGCCGGGCATCACCTGTTCGGATTGCAGATAGTTCAGCGCGCCGGCTTCATCGTCGAGGCCCCATTTGCCCCAGTTGGTCGGCAGGCCGTCGAGCAGGCGCCTGACGTCGGGGCCGTTGGCCGGTTTTTGCACACACATGATCGTCTCCATCGTCGTGGCCGACGTGAACTCGGGGCAGTTTGCCGTGTGGATATTCGACGTCGGACGGGCGCGTCCGGTGCGGCGCGTCGCGGGCCAGTATAAGAATCGTGCCGCGTATCCGGTATTGAGAGCCGCTCATAGCGCTATGAAAAGCTGTCATGCGCGAAGTATTGACGCGGGTCGGGCGGGTTTGAAACCATCGTGGTCACTCGTGGCGGCGCCGCATTCGCGTCGACGCCAACGCATTCAGTCGATTGATCCACACAGGAAACGGAAATGAACATCGCAGGCAACTTGCTGATCGGTCAGCGCGCGCGGCGCGGCACCCAGGGCGTCACGTATGCGATCGACGCGGCGAGCGGCGAACGCATGGAGCCCGCGTTCGGCGGTGCGACCGTCGTCGATCTCGACGAAGCATGCGCGCTGGCCTGGGCGGCCTTCGACGCGTATCGCGAGACCTCGCCCGAAGCACGCGCGCGGTTTCTCGAAGCGATCGCGGCCAACATCCTCGCGCTCGGCGATGCGCTGGTCGAGCGCTGCGTCGCCGAATCGGGCCTGCCTCGCGCGCGGGTCGAAGGCGAGCGCGGCCGCACGATCGGCCAGTTGCGCAT
>NZ_BCPP01001376.1:0-1313 GCF_016586125.1 Burkholderia sp. E168m23 | reverse complement strand
TGCCGATATGCGCAACGACACCGGCCGATTATAGCCAGCTAGCTTTTTTGGCGGGCCACGGCGCCGGAACGCTCGCCAGCCCCATCCATTTGAACGGTGCGCCGCACGTTGCTGCTGCGCAGCACGGTGCACGGCGCCATTGCGCCGCGTTCATGCCGGGCACCGCGGGTTTTCCGCACCGTTCATCTGGACGACTGTTCGACGGTTTTCCCGCTGCGGACACTGCGTCGCGACAACACCAACGACAAACCGATGCAGCACGGTATGGAGAACCCGACGTGACGACACCCCGCTTCATCCGCACGGCCGCGGCCGCCGCGACGCTGGCCGCATGCGGCGCCGCCGCGCACGCGCAGTCCGCCCTCACGCTGTACGGCGCGCTCGACGCCGGCGTGCAATACCTGACGCACGCCGACGGGCATCGTTCGACCGTGCGGTTGCAGAACTACGGCATCCTGCCTTCACAGGTCGGGATCAAGGGTCACGAGGATCTCGGCGGCAGCTGGCGCGCGCTGTTCAAGCTCGAACAGGGCCTCAACCTCAACGACGGCACCGCGACCGTGCCCGGCTACGCGTTCTTCCGCGGCGCATACGTCGGCATCGCGGGGCCGGTCGGCACCGTCACGCTCGGCCGCCAGTTCAGCGTGCTGTTCGACAAGACGCTGTTCTACGACCCGCTCTGGTACGGGTCGTACAGCGGCCAGGGCGTGCTCGTGCCGATGAACGCGAACTTCATCGACCATTCGGTCAAATACCAGTCGCCGACGTTCGCCGGCTTCGACGTCGAGGCGCTCGCCGCGACTGCCGGCGTCGCCGGCAATACGCGCGCCGGACGCGTGCTCGAGCTCGGCGGCCAGTACACGAGCAACGGCCTATCGGTCGGCGCGGTGCTGCACCAGGCGCACGGCGACGTATCGGCGGCCGACGATGTGTCCGCGCGGCGTCGCGAACTCGGCACGCTCGCCGCGCGCTATGCGTTCGCCACGCTGCCGCTCACCGTCTATGCAGGCGTCGAGCGCCTGACCGGCGACCTCGACGCGGCCCGCACGATCGTCTGGGGCGGCGCGCGCTACCTGACGTCGAACGGAATCGGCCTGAACGCGGGCGTCTACCACACCGATTCGCACACGCCGGCGATCGGCCATCCGACGCTGTTCATCGCAAGCACCACGTATGCACTGTCGAAACGCACCGTCGCCTACGTGAACCTCGGCTATGCGCGCAACAGCGGCCAGAGTTCGCAGACCGTCTACGAATACGACCCCACGCCGCTCGCCGGCGCGTCGCAGTTCGGCGCGATGGTCGGCATGTAC
>NZ_BCPP01001375.1:0-1321 GCF_016586125.1 Burkholderia sp. E168m23 | reverse complement strand
GAACCGCCCCGAGTTTTGTGGAGGCTCCAACTCTTGAGAGAATGGAGCCATGAACAAGAAGCCAAGCAAGTTTTCCCCGGAAGTCCGAGAGCGCGCAGTGCGCCTGGTACGCGAGCAGCGTAGCGAGCACCCGTCGATGTGGGCGGCAGTCGAATCGATTGCGCCGATGATCGGCTGCACGCCGCAGACGCTGTTGGATTGGGTTAAGCGCGACGAGGTCGACCGTGGAGAGCGCGATGGCGTGAGTACGGCCGAGCGTGAACGCATCAAGGCCTTGGAGCGCGAGGTCAAGGAACTGCGCCGGACCAACGAGATTCTCAAACTGGCGAGCGCATTTTTCGCCCAGGCGGAGCTCGACCGCCGTTTCAAGTCCTGAAGGCCTTCATTGATCAGCATCGCGACACCTTCGGGGTCGAGCCGATCTGCAAGGTCTTGCGGATTGCCCCGTCGGGCTACCGACGCCATGCAGCACAACTTCGCGATCCGTCGAAGCGCTGCGCCCGCGCGAAACGCGATGAGCTTTTGCAACCGGAGATCAAGCGTGTCTGGCAGGCCAACATGCAGGTCTACGGCGTGCCGAAGGTCTGGAAGCAGATGAACCGGGAAGGCATTGCAGTGGCACGCTGCACGGTCGGACGGTTGATGAAGCTGCAGGGCTTGCGTGGCGCAGTTCGCGGTAAGCGTGTTCGCACGACGCTTCCCGATGTGACCGCGCCGCGCCCGCTGGACCGAGTCAACCGGCAGTTCAAGGCTGACCGGCCGAATCAGCTCTGGGTGTCGGATTTTACGTATGTCTCGACATGGCAAGGCTGGCTGTACGTGGCATTCGTGATCGACGTGTTTGCCCGCCGTATTGTTGGCTGGCGCGTCAGCTCGTCGATGACCACGGACTTCGTTCTGGATGCACTTGAACAGGCGCTGTACGCCCGCCAACCGGGCGAGGACGGGACTTTGATTCATCATTCCGACAGAGGGTCTCAATACGTCAGCATTCGCTATAGCGAACGGCTGGCTGAGGCCGGCATCGAGCCGTCGGTCGGCAGCCGGGGCGACAGCTACGACAATGCGCTGGCCGAAACGATCAACGGCCTGTACAAGACGGAACTGATTCGTCGGCGCGCCCCTTGGAAAACGAGGGAATCCGTCGAGCTGGCAACGCTGGAATGGGTGGCTTGGTACAACCATCATCGGCTGATGGAACCGCTCGGCTATATCCCGCCTGCTGAAGCTGAGGCAAACTACTACAGGCAACTCAGAAATGCCGCTGACGTGTCCGCATTAACTTAAACCAACCAGCCTCCACGATTCCCGGTGCGATTCA
>NZ_BCPP01001374.1:0-1324 GCF_016586125.1 Burkholderia sp. E168m23 | reverse complement strand
TCTGGCCGGCCGCAGCGTGCCGACGTCCGCGGTGCTGTGCGCGGCGCTCGGCGGCGTGCTGCTCGCCGATCCGTGGGCCGTGCTGTCGGCCGGATTCTGGCTGTCGTTCGGCGCGGTCGCCGTGATCCTGCTGGCCGTCGCCGGCTGGCGCCCGGTGCGCGAGGTCGACGATATCGATGAAGCGGGTGCGGAAGGCGGCACGACCGGCCTGCGGAGCCGGTTGCGCGGGTGGGCGACGCGCGGCCGGCGCCGCCTCGCCGAGGCGACGCGCGTGCAGTACGCGGTGACGATCGGGCTCGCGCCGCTCACCGCCGCGTGGTTCGCGCAGGTTTCCCTGTCGGGCCCGTTCGGCAATGCGTTCGCGATTCCGTGGGTCAGCTCGGTCGTGACGCCGGTCGTGCTGGCCGGCATCGCGTTGCCGCCGCCGCTCGATGCGGCGGCCTTCCGGCTTGCGCATGCGGCGCTCGAACCGATGATGACGCTGCTCGGGTATCTGGCCGACTGGCCGGCCGGCGTGTTCTGGCTGCGCATGCCCGACTGGCCGGTGCTGGCGCTCGCATGCGTGGGCGTCGCGTGGGCGCTGATGCCGCGCGGCTGGCCGTTGCGCTGGGCGGCGCCGCTCACGTGGCTGCCGCTGGTCGCGCCGGCGCCCGATGCGCCGCCGCCCGGCGGCTTCCGGCTGACCGTGCTCGACGTGGGGCAGGGCGCGGCGGTGCTGGTTGAAACCGCGCGGCGGACCTTGCTGTTCGATGCGGGGCCGGGGGCGGAGTCGTCCCATGCCGGTACGCGGATCGTCGCGCCGGCGTTGCGGGCGCGCGGCATCGCGACGATCGATTCGCTCGTGCTCAGTCATGCGGATGCCGATCACGCAGGCGGCGCACCGGCCGTTTATGCGGCCGCCGCCGTGCGCCAGCTGCTGGCCGGCATTGCGCCGAAGAGCCGGCTGTGGCGCGACGCGGCAGCCGCGGGCGTGGCCGACCGGCTGCCGTGCGCGGCCGGGCAGCGCTGGACCTGGGACGGCGTCGCCTTCACGATGCTGTGGCCGCCGGGCGGGATGGGCACCGGGTCGTCGAACGGGCAGTCGTGCGTGTTGCGCATCGATGCGGATGGCACGTCCGCGCTGCTGACGGGCGACATCGATGCGCGCGGCGAACGGCGGCTCGTGAATGACGCGCGCGACGCACTGGCCGCGCAGATCCTGATCGTTCCGCACCACGGCAGCCGCACGTCGTCGGTCGAGCCTTTCCTCGATTCGGTCGGGCCGCGCGTCGCGGTATTTCCTCGTAATAACTTCGTATAGCATACATTATACGAAGTTATACGA
>NZ_BCPP01001373.1:0-1325 GCF_016586125.1 Burkholderia sp. E168m23 | reverse complement strand
TATGTCGGGATGCGTTTTCTGGACCGCCGCTATGGCGCATCGGCCGGCGACGGTCGCGGGATCGGCTACGGCATCGGCCACGGCGGCGCCGAAGCGTGGTTCGTCGGTGTGCTCGTCTGGGGCCAGTGGTCGTATCTCGCGTGGCTCGCGAGCCGCGGCCAGCTCGAGACGCAGTTGTCCGACCTGCCGGTCGACACCGTGGTGCGGCTGCACATGATGCTCGCGACGCTGTCGGCCCAGTCGATCCTGCTGTTGCTGCTCGAGCGCTGCGCGGCGTTCGCGGTGCAACTGGCGCTGTCGGTGCTGGTGTGGCGCGGCGTACGGGCCGGCCGGATGGCCGTGTTGCCGCTCGCGATCGTGCTGCACGCGCTCGCGGCGACGCCGACGCTGCTGTACCAGGTGCGCGTGCTGCCGGCCGCGTGGGTCGAGGCCGCGTATGTCGTGCTGGTCGCGATCCTGGGGGTCGCGCTGGTGAAGGCGTGCCGGCCGTCGCGTGCGGCGGCCTGACGGGAGAGCGCAATGGACGACTATCTGATCGAATGCCAGAGCGCGGAATTCGACGCGCTCGCGCGCGTGATCTGCGATCTCTTTCCGGAGCAGACGCGCTTCGCCGAAAGCAGCGACGAACGCGGGCGCTTCCTGGCCGTGCACTGGCTGGCGATGCGGTTCGGCGCGACGCCGAAGCGGATGACGCTCGACATCCGGATCGTGCCGGCCGCGCTCGCGCGCTACCTGGCGCTCAAGCCGATGCAGCGCGCGCGCAGCCATGCGGTACTGCATGCGTATACGGAAGCGATGCTCGGCTCGCTCGAAGAGCGGCACGCGGCCGGCGAGGCCGTCGAGCGCGACGCGGAACTCGAACTCGACGAAGACTTTGCGTGAGCCGTGGCGCCGGCCTCGGCCGGCGCGGTGCGTCACGCGTTACGCGTCGCGGTAGACCTGCGCGAAGCGCTGCGCCTGCACGACGCCGTAGTCGCCGGGCGCGTATTGCATCACCCAGTCGCCGGCGACGCCGCGCAGCGTGTCGCCGTTTTCCGAGCGGGCGATCGTAAACGCCTCGTCCATCCGGCGCGCGAGCACGACGGCCGGCCGGTTGCGGTAGGCGCCCGGCGTGCCGTGCGCGAGTGCCGGATCGGCGGGCAGGTATTTGGCGTCGAAGCGCGCGCGCGACACGACCCAGCGGTCGCCGGTCGAGCCGGTGATCAGCGCGTCGCCCGCGACATAACGGTTCGGGCCTTCGAGGCTCATCAGTTCGCCGTCGGCGTCCGCGAAAGATACGGCGACGGTTTCGTCCTTGACGACGCGACGAGCCTGCGGATCGGTAC
>NZ_BCPP01001372.1:0-1332 GCF_016586125.1 Burkholderia sp. E168m23 | reverse complement strand
TCCTGCTGTGCGAACACCTCCGGCTTTTTCTTTTTGAGATTCTCGAGGTTGATGAGCTTCCATCTCAGGGCCGGCAACTCGCGCAGATGCGCGTATGGCATCAAGGACCAGTCCGGCTCGGCCCGGACCAGCGATATCAGGAATCGACGATGATTCTCCGTGAGCGATGCGGGTAGTTCCCGATGGAGCCGTTCTTGAGTTGTTTCGAGCACCGCCAGGTCGACGGGCTCGACCGTCATGCCGACGAAATCGGAGTCATAGGCCTCTGCCATCGAGTGCTTCGGTCCAAACAACACTTCGTGAATCGGCCTGTTATGCCCGGACAGATAGCCCACGAACGCATCCACGATATCCGGGCGCAACCCGTGGTGCGCATACATATGCATCACGTCGAAAAGATCGCGCGGATGCTGGCGGTCCAATGCGGCCACCAGCTTGCTGCCATAGAGCTCCGCGTCGTGAAGCGTCGGGACTTCGATGCTGGTGCTGAATGTGTCCTCGGCTTGCTTCGTGAGGAGGCGCCGGACGGGGTCGAGTAACGTGCCCCGGAATATGTAGTTGACCTCGACCTTGACGGCGGTCGCGCCGGAAATGACGACGAGCTTCACGTCGTCGCCCTTCGCTTTCCCGGATGAGGAGGCAGCCGAGAACTCCGTCGCATGTCCCTCGGCCTCGATTTGCTTCCGGGTTCGATCCAGCTCCTGGTCGATCGCATCGAGCGCTTCTTCGCGGTTCAGGCCTCGATCGGTGAACACGACATCGATATCGACCGACAGACGTGGCATGTCATGGAGAAAGAGGTTGAGTGCGGTACCGCCCTTCATCGCGAAGCGCGGCGTGTCGAAGACGATCGGTGCAATCGAGAGCATCAGCCGGACGGTGTCTACGTAGGTCTGGTTCATCACGGTTTGAGTGTGAGTCGCTTGCCGTTTTTCATCTTGTTCGACCATCGCGTGCCTTCGCCGAGACGGTTGACGTGCTTCTGGAGTTCTCGTGCCCACGGAAAATCCGCACCTTGTCCAAGGTCCCGCACCAGTCGTACCACCTTCACGCTCGTACAGTGATGTAGAAGTACGTCCAGCGTTTTGACGCGCAGGTTGCGCAATCCGATCACCAAGTTGGATGCTTCCTCTAATGACTGTCCCTTTCCGATGTCGCTTGCAAGCTCCAGTATGGCTCGCTCCGGCACGGAAACAAGCACGTCGGGTCCCCCGGCGGGAAGCTGCGTCAGCCCGAACGAATAGGGCAACGATTCGTCGAACAACGCAGTGGTCTGGTACGTGTAGTGCATGTGCTCCGCGACCCATGAGGGGATGCGATAGGGTCTCGGGC
>NZ_BCPP01001371.1:0-1335 GCF_016586125.1 Burkholderia sp. E168m23 | reverse complement strand
GATGTCGCGACAACATGTTTGCCCGACCAAAGTGCTTCAGCCGTCTTAAGATTGGTACCGCCGCCGTGCGTGATAGGCAGAATGATCGCATGTGCGATTGTCAGCAGCCCCTGGAGACACTCTTCCGAAACGACCCCAGCGGAAATGGTTGCCCGATTCAATCCCGCCACTCGATGAAAACGGGCATCGCTCACAATCGAAGCACCAACGCCACCGACCAGAACGATCGACTCGTCGGGCGCAATGCATCCTACGCCGCCGCCAAACATATCGAAGAATCCCGTAATGTTAGGCGGATGCGCCGAGCCGCAGAGCACTGCAATTTTCCTGTGCTGGGCAACTCGATTCGCTTGCTCGAGACCATCAATTGTCACCGTTCGACGCGCGACGCCGTTCTGCGCAAGAATGCACTTAGCCTTGGTGCGCGACTGCATCCACTCGAGATCCTCCCGCGATACCGCGCACACGCCATGTGCATTACGCAGGGCCTTGAGTTCAGTTTCACTGATCAAGGCGCGCGCGCGCTGGGCTTCTTCGATCGACAGATACTGAGCTACGATGTCGTAACGCAACTGATTTTCGATATTTTCGGAGCCGTATATCAGCACCGTTTCACTCAGTTTTCTTTCTGTTACAAATCGCTTTGCGAAATCAAACAACCAGGGATTTTCGACCAGGATCAAATCCGGAGTTGGATCAATCTTGCTGGCGAGTGATCGATAGGCATCGTCATCCTCCGCATAAAGGCGACCGATCGCCCAATCTTCCATCAACAATGGATTCTGGATGTATCTCCGTAACGGCTCATGCTCCGGATACTCGCAGAAATACTCTTCTGGTGCGTATTGATCGCTTCCCAGCACGCCTGCGGATTGCACCTGATGTCCAGCAGCACGCAATACCCGGACAATATTCGCCACCCGATGCTGGCCGCCATGCGCCGGCGTTCCAATCGGGTATGTGCTTAGCGTCAATATCTTCATTTGCGGTTACTCGTTGCTTGAGGTTCTTCCGACACTTCCATCTGATCTTGGCAATTCTTCTGCATCTCCTCCCCCATTCTAACCAAGTGATTCTCGAGCGCACGAAGATCCCTTAGATGACGATTGACGCTAAAGAAAAAACAAACGCCCTGAATGAGATTACCGAATAGAGGAACGCCGAATAACTTGTTCGCCAGGATTGCTCCCTTCAGATGTTCGATCTTGACATTATGTCGCCGCGCCTCTTTCGAGTTCTGGATATCCGACAAAATAATCGCCTTGCTCACTCCTGCACGCACTCGACTCAGATAGTGCCGCTCACCGTATTCGTCTGGCTCCCGCTTCAAAATTG
>NZ_BCPP01001370.1:0-1337 GCF_016586125.1 Burkholderia sp. E168m23 | reverse complement strand
CGTCGTCGTTCCTGTTGCTCGCGCGCTGCGGGCACATGCCGCACCGCGAGCGGACGGACGACGTGCTGGCCGCTGTCGCGACGCTGCTGCGCGACGCGGGCGCCTGAGCGTTCGTCATCGCCAGCGGGCGGATGCCCGCCGGCCGTCAGAACGAAAGCTGGATCGCGAGATCGATCGCCAGCAGTACGATCGATAGACCGATGCCGAGAATCACGTTCGGCAAGCGGTGCTCGAAATCGCGATGATCCTTGCGCATCGCCGCGCCGAGCAGAAAGATCGCCTCGACGACGATCTGCAGTCCGACGAACAGCAGCATCAGCAGATACTCGTAACCCATCTGCTTGAACGCGACGAATTGCATCCCGTGATCGCGAATCCACTGGCCGACGCGCAGCAGCTCGTAGACGAACAGCAACGCGGGGAACAGGTAACTGATGAAGTAGGTCGGCGCGGTGGCGTGCCGTAGTTCGGGGTGGAAGTGCTGATGCGTGGTAGCCATCACAACCCTCCTTGCAACGCGTGATTGCGGTCGCGACGGCGGCGCGTGTCGCGTGCGAACGACGGGATTACCCGATGCACAGTGCGCAGCCGTACGACATGAGCATACTGCTGCGCGGGAAATTTGGCATGCGAAGTGTGGGTTCGTTGTAACAAAATGTGTGCGCCACGCGACGCGTCGGCTGCGTCACCGCTTCGCTTCCGCGCCTTCGATGAACAGCTTCGCGACCGATTGAAACTCCCGTTTCAGCGACAGCCCCGGCACGGTCAGCCAGCGCAGCATCGCCGCGAGATACAGGTGATGGAACCACGTCGCGAGCTGATCGGCCCGCAGCGCCGCATTCAGTTCGCCGGATTGCTGACCGGCGGCGATCAGTTGCTGCCACACCAGTGCGATGTCGCTGCCATTCTCTCCCGCACGCTCCGGTTCGGCTGCGCCGATGCTCAGGAAACGGTGCCGCAGGTACGCGAGCAGGTACACCGGATGTTGTTCGCACCACGCTGCCGACGCGTCGAGCACGCAACCCATGCGCGATGCAAAGGTCTTGCGCCGCGCGACGTCGCGCTGCAGATACGCGAGATCGCGCGCGAGTTCGCCTTCGAGCCAGTGCGCGAGCACGGCTTCCTTCGTCGGAAAGTGGTTGTACAGCGTCCGTTTCGCGACATCGGCCTCGGCGGCGATCTGCTCCATCGTGACGGCCTCGTAGCCGTGCGCATCGAACAGGCGTGCGCCGGTCCCGGCGAGATGCGCGAGCATCTGGATGCGTTTGCGCGCGCGGCGGCCCGGATCGTCGGTCGGAATCGTCATGGCAGGGCGGTTGACTGAAAGTGTACGAATT
>NZ_BCPP01001369.1:0-1338 GCF_016586125.1 Burkholderia sp. E168m23 | reverse complement strand
GGGTTAACCCGGCGCGATTTCCACACACCGCTTTTTGCCACTATGCGACTCACCCGATACACACCATAAAGCGCGCCATATTTGACATGGGGGCCGGCGCTATTTTGAAGCGCTATAAAACCGGTGAACCTCACTCCCGCGGCAGTTTCCCGATGATCGCCCCCCTGTTCCATACCGAAATGGCATATCGAACCAGCAAAGAACGGAATAGAACCCAGTGCTCTTGTTGCATGGATTCATTCCGAATAACTTCGTATCACCCCGAAAACAAGATCATGGAGTGAGACAGATGCAATCGAACACGGTCCATCCGTGCGATGAGGTGCTGCCGACCGGCAAGCTGGTAACGCTTGGCCTGCAACACGTCCTCGTCATGTACGCCGGCGCCGTCGCCGTGCCGCTTATCGTCGGCGCGGCGCTCAAGCTGCCGAAAGACCAGATCGCGTTCCTGATCAGCGCCGATCTGTTTTCGTGCGGCATCGCCACGCTGATCCAGACACTCGGCCTGTGGATCTTCGGCATCCGCCTGCCCGTCATCATGGGCTGCACGTTCGCGGCCGTCGGCCCGATGATCGCGATCGGCACGAACCCCGGCCTCGGCATTCTCGACATCTTCGGTTCGACCATCGCCGCCGGCATCATCGGCATCGTGCTCGCGCCGATGATCGGCAAGCTGTTGCGGTTCTTCCCGCCCGTGGTCGTCGGCACGGTGATCGCCGTGATCGGGCTGTCGCTGATGGAAGTGGGCATCAACTGGGCGGCCGGCGGCGTCGGCAACCCCGAATACGGCAGCCCCGTCTATCTCGGCCTGTCGCTGCTCGTGCTCACGCTGATCCTGCTGATCAACAAGTTCGGCCGCGGTTTCGTCGCGAACATCTCGGTGCTGCTCGGCATCGTCGCCGGCTTCGTGATCGCCTTCGCGCTCGGCCGCGTGAACACCGACGGCGTCGCGCATGCGCCGTGGGTCGGTTTCGTGATGCCGTTCCACTTCGGTCTGCCGCACTTCGATCCGCTGTCGATCGTGACGATGGTCACGGTGATGTTCGTCACGTTCATCGAATCCACCGGCATGTTCCTCGCGGTGGGCGACATGGTCGATCGCCCGGTCAACCAGGAGCGCCTCGTGCGCGGCCTGCGCGTCGACGGCCTCGGCACGCTGATCGGCGGCATCTTCAACTCGTTCCCGCATACGTCGTTCTCGCAGAACGTCGGCCTGATCGGCGTGACGGGCGTGAAGAGCCGCTTCGTGTGCGCGACGGGCGGCGTGATCCTCGTGCTGCTCGGCCTGTTCCCGAAGATGGCGCAGGTCGTCGCGTCGGTGCCGCCGTTCGTGCTCGG
>NZ_BCPP01001368.1:0-1339 GCF_016586125.1 Burkholderia sp. E168m23 | reverse complement strand
GGGCCTGTCAGGAATTTTGTGTTTAAGGCATAACATGCTCCCAAGGAGAATTTATGCCTCGCAAACCGAAAGCCCAGCCGGCGGCTCTGCCGGCGATTCCGGCCGAGCTGCTTGAGCAGTTCGGCAACGGTCCGATGACGGCTGAAGCCATCAATGCCGCGACGCTGGCGCTCAAGAAGGCGCTGATCGAACGGGCACTGGGCGGCGAGATGAACCATCATCTCGGCTACCCTCCCGGTGCTGCCAAGCCGGCCAACGCCACGAATCAGCGCAACGGCAAAGGGGCCAAGACGGTTCTGACCGAAGACGGTCCGATCCGTATCGAGGTGCCGCGTGACCGCGACGGCAGCTTCGAACCCATCCTGATTCCCAAGCACGAACGGCGCTTCACGGGCTTCGACGACAAGATCGTCGCCATGTATGCCCGAGGCATGACCGTACGCGAGATCCAAGGCTTCCTGCTGGAACAGTACGGCACTGAGGTCTCGCCCGACTTCATCAGCTCGGTCACCGACGAGGTCATGGCCGAAGTAACCGCCTGGCAGGCCCGGCCGCTCGAGCCAATGTATCCGGTCGTGTTTTTCGACGCACTGCGGGTCAAGATTCGCGAAGACGCCGTCGTGCGCAACAAGGCGGTGTACCTGGCGCTGGGTGTGCTGCCCGACGGCACGCGGGAGATCCTGGGCCTGTGGATCGAGAATACCGAGGGCGCCAAGTTCTGGATGAAGGTGTTCAATGACTTGAAGACGCGCGGCGTTCACGACATCCTGATCGCCGTCACTGACGGACTGAAGGGCATGCCCGAAGCGCTGGCAGCAGCGTTTCCGGCCACGACGCTGCAAACCTGCATCGTCCATTTGATCCGCAACAGCCTCGATTACGCCAGTTGGAAGGACCGCAGAGGACTGGCCGCCGCGATCAAACCGATCTACGCCGCCCCCAGTGCGGAAGCGGCCCAGGCCGAACTCGATGCGTTTGCGGATGGTCCGTGGGGCCAGAAATTCCCGACCGTCAGTAGCGCGTGGCGCAACGCCTGGGATCGCGTGATCCCGTTTTTTGCGTTTCCGCCGGGTGTGCGCAAGATCATCTACACGACGAACGCGATTGAAAATATCAACTCGCAGTTGCGCAAGATCATCAAGACCCGTGGTCACTTCCCGAGCGACGAGGCCGCCACCAAGCTCATCTGGCTGGCCTTGCGCAACATCACCGCAAATTGGGGAAGTGCCGCGCATGACTGGAAGACGGCCATGAACCAATTCGCTATCCTTTATGCAGATCGGTTCGTTCGACCTTCCGTGTAATTGTTCCACTCGCCTTGAACACGGAAATTCTGACA
>NZ_BCPP01001367.1:0-1341 GCF_016586125.1 Burkholderia sp. E168m23 | reverse complement strand
TCGGAGATCAGCTTGGTCGCGAGCCCGATCAGCGTGAACAGGTACAGCGTGCCGAGCACGACCGGATAATCGCGCCGCACGACCGACTCGTACGACAGCAGCCCGAGGCCGTCGAGCGAGAACAGCGTCTCGATCAGCAGGCTGCCGGTGAAGAACGCACCGATGAACGCGGCCGGGAAGCCGACGATCAACGGCAGCATCGCATTGCGGAACACGTGCTTCCACAGCACGCTGCGCTCGGAGAGCCCCTTCGCGCGCGCGGTCAGCACGTATTGCCGGCGGATCTGGTCGAGGAACGCGTTCTTCGTGAGCATCGTGACGACCGCGAAACTGCCGACGACCGACGCGGTGATCGGCAGCGCGATGTGCCACAGGTAGTCGAGCACCTTGCCGACGAGCGACAGCTGCGCGAAGTTGTCCGACGTGAGGCCGCGCAGCGGAAAGAGCTGCCAGAACGAGCCGCCGCCGAACAGCACGAGCAGCAGCACGCCGAGCACGAAGCCCGGAATCGCATAGCCGACCAGCACGACGAGGCTCGTCGCGACGTCGAACGGCGAACCGTTGCGCACGGCCTTCGCGATGCCGAGCGGCACCGAGATCAGGTACGTGAGGAAGAACGTCCACAGCCCGATGCTGATCGACACCGGCAGCTTCTGCACGACCAGCGACCACACGCTCTGGTGGCGGAAATAGCTGTCGCCGAGATCGAAGCGCGCGAAGCGCTTCAGCATCAGCCAGTAGCGTTCGAGCGGCGGCTTGTCGAAACCGTACAACGCCTTCAGTTGCGCGAGCTGATGCGCGTCGACGCCGGTGTGCGCGCGCATCCCGAACGGCGTCGCGCCCTGCTCCGTCGCGCCCTTGCGCAACTCCTGCACGGCCTGCTCGACGGGGCCGCCCGGCACGAACTGGATCACCGCGAACGTGAGCGTCAGCACGCCGACGAGCGTCGGGATCATCAGCAGCAGGCGTTTGAGGATGTAGCTCCACATAGGGCGTCGACTCGTGATCGGATGGCGGGGTTGGACGAAGGGCCGGCGCGGGTCAGTGATCGGGCTTCGCCCACCAGGTCGACACGACCCAGCCCTCGGCCGAATAGTACAGCGGCAGCGTCTGCGGATAGGCGAGCGTGCGCTTGTACGCAATGCGGTGCGTCGTGCTGTACCACTGCGGGACCGCGTAGTAGCCGTGCATCAGCACGCGGTCGAGCGCGTGCGTCGCGTCGAGCAGTTCCTCGCGCGTTTGCGCGGCGCCGAGCGCATGCAGCAACGCGTCGACGGCCGGCGATTTCAGCCCGATGAAGTTGTCGGAGCCCGGCTCGTCGGCGAACTTGCTCGCGTAGCG
>NZ_BCPP01001366.1:0-1345 GCF_016586125.1 Burkholderia sp. E168m23 | reverse complement strand
CCGCTCGAATGAAAGCCCGGTCGACCTGCTGAACGCCGCCCGTCGCAACGATTGCCTGCGGATTCGCGGCTTTGACGGCCCGGACGGTCGCCTCGAGCAGATTCCGGTATTTGACGGGGGACGGCGGTGCGAGCCAGTAGTCCTTGTGGTCCTGCTCGTTCCACACTTCGAAGCGTACCGGCTGATCGCGATAGTGTCGCGCGGCCTGCGTCGCATACTCGGCGAATGCATCGATCTGTGCCGGCGACGTCGGGGGTTGCTTCGGCGCATGCAGCGGATGCTGATAACCGAGAATGAACAGAGCGCCGAGTCCTCGCGCACGCAGGTTCGCGACGAGCGCGTCGTAGCGGGAGAAGTTCCAGCCTTGCGGCGTTTCCACCGAATCCCAGAACAGATCGGTTCGGACGAACGAGAAGCCGACATCTCGCACTGCGTCGAGCAACGCCGGATCGTCGATCTCGTGAATCGCAACACCCGAGTTCGCACGCGTGTCGAAAAAGCGGGGAAGCGCGACGAAAGGCAGCGTCGACGTCTGCGCCAGATTCGGAAGAACGAGCGCGGGTTCGTCCGAGCTGGCGGAATTCGACGCCGTCAGCACGGCCGCGGCCGCAAGCAGTGCGGCTGCCACGCATTTCGCCAAGCCCCTGATGCGTGTGCGTTCGATGATCATGCTCATCGGCTTCCCGCCCAGGTCGACGCATGCCCCAAGCCATCGCGACTGGCCAGACGTTCGCGACCCGCATGAATTGTCAGCATGCGGACCGAGACGCCGGCGAAGAGCAGACAGCCGAGCGCTTCGAAGATATCCGTCGTGACGCCGCTCAGCAGTATGAAGAGCAGCATCAACCATGCGCGCGGATCATCCGCGCGGCTGCCCAGCACGCGCTGCGCGAACAGGAGCATGACGAGCACGCCCCCTGCCACACCGAGATTCGCGACGATATAGAGCGCGGCGTTGTCGGCATAGCCGGTATTGAAGCCGAAGTCGGACGTGTAGTACGCCGTCGCGGACCCGAATCCACCGGCCCCTACGCCAAACCAGAGCAGGTTCGCACTCGCCATCCCGTCGAGCAGCTTCGGCCAGGTGTTCAGCAGCCGATCCTGCATCGATGCGAGCGATCCTGTATCGGTGGCGCCCACGTTGACCGTCTCGGCGACGACCCATCCCGCGAGCGGCAACGCGATCATCAATATCGTCAGGGCGATACAGACCCGCCGGAGGCCAGGCGTTTTCAGGGTGGCGAAACACAGCAACACGAGCGAAAGCGCGATGAGCGTCGTCTTGTTGGTGGTCGCCCAGATCGCGAATGCCGACATCGCGAGCAATGCCAAGATGACCATCGCG
>NZ_BCPP01001365.1:0-1345 GCF_016586125.1 Burkholderia sp. E168m23 | reverse complement strand
GCTGTTCCTGCTCAAGAACAAGCGGGAGCCGGACAGCGCCAGCGAGTTCAGCACGCGAATCCAGGAATTCCTGTCGGATTTCGAGCGCGGCGCGAAGAAGCTGAATATCGCCGCCGAGGACGTGTACGGCGCGAAATTCGCGTTCTGCGCGGCCATCGACGAAATGGTGCTGTCGTCGCAGTTCAAGATCCGCGCGGATTGGGAACGCCGGCCGCTGCAGCTCGTACTGTTCGGCGAGCAACTCGCGGGCGAGAAGTTCTTCCAGTATCTCGAGGAGTGTCGTGCGCAGGGTGCGGCGCGGCTGCAGTCGCTCGAGGTGTTTCATATGTGCCTGCTGCTCGGGTTCCAGGGCAAGTATCTGCTCGAAGGGCCGGAGAAGCTCGCGTATCTGACCGCGCGGCTTGGGGACGAGATCGCGCATATGAAGGGCAAGCGGGCTGCGTTTGCGCCACATTGGCCGCTGCCGGATCAGATCGCGCACCGGTTGAAGCGGGAGGTGCCGGTTTGGGCGATCGGGACCGTGTTCGCGCTCGTTGCGTTGCTTGGGTATCTCGGGCTCAATACCTATCTCAAGGACAAGACGCTGCAGGCGTTGGCGCCGTATTCGCAGGTGATCAAGGTCGGGCCGGAATCGGCTAATTTGACGATTTCGTTGCCGTAAGAGGCGCGTGTTTTTTTCGAATGCCGCTTGATGAAAAAGGACCGCACCGGCGGTCCTTTTTTGCTGTGGCGTGGGGCGCGTGCCTCGTCAGAGCAGAATGAACTCGTCGTTGTCGACGTAGAACACGAATGCGTCGAACAATTGCGCGACGGTCGGTTCGTCGACCTGGTCATGCGCGTTGATCACGATGTCTTCGATCGTCGCGCTGTTCAGCGTGACGCGCCAGCCGGGTTGTGGGGCGGCGGCGGGCGGCGTGTCGACTTCAGTGTTGTCAGCGCCTTCGGTGAATACGCCCTCTGTATCTAGCGTCCATGGCGTTGATGGCAGGCAAAGCCATCCGGAAAAGTCGCCCGGATGTTCGAGAATGTGCTGCAGCGACGCGATGGTCGCGGGGGTGGTCGACATGGGGTATTGCGGTTATAACTGGACTGAAGTCAATGCAGGAGCGGTAATGTCGCAGGCCCCGAATGTGCCTGCGTTGCCACAGCGCTCGCGTAAGGGAGCCGCGATTATGCCAATTTCGGACACGTTAGGCTGGGTCGGTGGTCGCTGTCGGTCAGTGAACGGATGCAATACCGACATTCGAGATCACGTCGAACTTCCCGCATCGGACCGCCCTCCAGAGTTCGTGGCGAATTGTTTCATGGATCGCGGCCACGCGGTCTTCGGTCAGGGACCGAATCT
>NZ_BCPP01001364.1:0-1348 GCF_016586125.1 Burkholderia sp. E168m23 | reverse complement strand
ATCTCGCGGCGGCGCAGCTCGACGCGGCGGATCTTCCCCGAGATCGTCTTCGGCAGTTCCGCGAACTGCAGGCGACGGATGCGCTTGTACGGCGCGAGCTTCTCGCGCGAGAAACGGAAGATCTCCAGCGCGAGCGCGGGGCTTTCCTCGTAGCCCTGACGCAGCGTGATGAAGGTCTTCGGCACCGACAACCGCACCGGGTCCGGGCTCGGCACGACGGCCGCTTCCGCGATCGCCGGATGCTCGATCAGCACGCTTTCCAGTTCGAATGGGCTCAGCCGATAGTCGGACGACTTGAACACGTCGTCTGCGCGGCCGATGTACACGTAGTAGCCATCGTCGCGACGCATCGCGATGTCCGACGTACGGTAGTGACCGTCGCGCATCGCATGAGCCGTCGCATCGGGATTGTTCGCGTAGCCCTTCATCAGCCCGACCGGGCGCGTGACGTCGTCACCGATCGGCAGCGCGACCTCGCCTTCGGTCACCGGCGCGCCGTCCGGGTCGAGCAGCGCGATCCGGTAGCCGGGCAGCGGCCGGCCCATCGAGCCGGCGACTACCGGCTGGCCCGGCGAATTGCCGATCAGGCAGGTCGTCTCGGTCTGGCCGTAGCCGTCGCGAATCGAGATGTTCCAGGCCTTCTTCACGCGCTCGATGATCTCGGGATTCAGCGGCTCGCCCGCGCCGACGATCTCGCGCAGCTTCACGTCGAACGACGCGAGCGGCTGCTGCACCAGCATGCGCCACACGGTCGGCGGCGCGCACAGCGTCGTCACCCGATACTTGACGAGCGCATCGAGCACGACCTTCGGCTCGAAGCGCGCATAGTTGAACGCGAACACGCACGCCTGCGCATTCCACGGCGCGAAGAAGCAGCTCCACGCGTGCTTCGCCCAGCCCGGCGAGCTGATGTTCCAGTGGATGTCGCCCGGTTGCAGGCCGACCCAGTACATCGTCGACAGGTGCCCGATCGGATAGGTGCGGTGCGTATGCTCGACGAGCTTCGGCTTCGACGTCGTGCCCGACGTGAAGTACAGCAGCATCGGATCGTTCGCGTGCGTGACGGCGTCCGGCTCGAACGCGGCGCTCGCCGCATAGCCGTCGTTCATCGCGAGCCAGCCTTCGCGCGGCACGCCGGCGACGATTTTCTGCTTGAGGCCGAGGCCGGCCTGCTCGAACTTCGCGGTTTCGTGCTCGTCGACGATCGCGTAGGTCGCGCCGCCGATCTGCACGCGGTCGCGCACGTCGTCGGGCGACAGTTGCGTGGTGGCGGGCAGCACGATCGCGCCGAGCTTCATCGCGGCCAGCATCGCGTCCCACAACTCGACCCGATTCGGCAGCATCAACA
>NZ_BCPP01001363.1:0-1353 GCF_016586125.1 Burkholderia sp. E168m23 | reverse complement strand
GTTGTTGAACAGACGATCGAGCAGGCGGTACAGGATCATCGCGTCGGCGATGTCCGACACGTGGAACTCGTCGAAACAGATCAGCCGGTAACGCTTCGCGATGCGTCGCGCGAGTTCGTCGAGCGGATCGGCCTGCCCTTTCAGTTCCTCGAGTTCGCGGTGCACTTCACGCATGAATTCGTGGAAATGCAGGCGCGTCTTGCGCTGCACGGGCACCACCGCGTAGAAGCTGTCCATCAGGAAGCTCTTGCCGCGACCGACACCGCCCCACATGTAGACGCCGCGCGGCAGGTCCGGGTGATTGATGAGCTTCTTGAACGCGTTCGAGCGACGCGCCTTGTAGTCGACCCATTCGTCGAAGCAGCGCTGCAGGCGATCGACGGCCGCGCGCTGGGCGGGATCGGACTGATAGCCGCGCGTGGTCAGTTCGCGCGTGTAGTATTCGGTGACGTTCATCGGGGCAAACCGGAAAAAACAAAGGCGAGCGGGAAAAACCCGCCCGCCTTCGTCATGAGACGGTTGCGCCAGCCGATGGCCGGCCGGCGCTATACCGCGCTCAGCTGTTCAGCGAGCGCTTGTCGACCGCGAGCGCCGCTTCGCGCATCACTTCCGACATCGACGGGTGCGGATGGCAGATGCGGGCGATGTCTTCCGACGCCGCCTTGAATTCCATCGCGACCACGGCTTCCGCGATCAGGTCCGACGCGTTCGCGGCGATCACGTGCACGCCGAGCAGCTCGTCGGTCTTCGCATCCGCGATCATCTTCACGAAGCCGTCCGGCGCGTTCATGCCGAGCGCGCGGCCGTTGATCGAGAACGGGAACTTGCCCGTCTTGATCTCGCGGCCTTCCGCCTTCAGCTGCTGCTCCGTCTTGCCGACCCATGCGATTTCCGGGTACGTGTAGATCACCCACGGAATGCAGTTGTAGTCGATGTGCGGCTTCTGGCCGTCGATCACTTCCGCGACCAGCACGCCTTCGTCTTCCGCCTTGTGCGCGAGCATCGGGCCGCGCACCACGTCGCCGATCGCGTACACGTTCGGCACCGCCGTGCGGCAATGGTCGTCCACGTCGATGAAGCCGCGCTCGTTCGCCTTCAGGCCGATCGCCTCGAGGCCGAGGTTGTCGGTGTTCGGCACGCGGCCGACCGACACGATCAGGCGGTCGGCATCGAGCGTCTGCGCGTTGCCGTCCTTGTCCGTGTAGGCGATCGACACGCCGTCGGCGGTCGTCTTCACGTCACCGATCTTCACGCCGAGATGGATGTCGAGGCCCTGCTTCTTGAACAGCTTGGCCGCTTCCTTCGCGAGCGCTTCGTCGGCTGCGCCGAGGAACGCCGGCAGCGCTTCGAGCA
>NZ_BCPP01001362.1:0-1356 GCF_016586125.1 Burkholderia sp. E168m23 | reverse complement strand
GCTGTTCAATCCCGCGTGGCACCAGGGCGTGATCGGCATCGTCGCCGGCAGGCTCAAGGAGAAATTCCACCGTCCGTCGTTCACGTTCGCGCACGCCGACGACGAAGGCAAGCGGGTCAAGGGTTCCGGCCGATCGATCGCCGGCTTCCACCTGCGCGACGCGCTCGACCTCGTGTCGAAGCGCGAACCGGACCTGATCGTCGCGTTCGGCGGCCACGCGATGGCGGCCGGCCTTACGCTCGACACCGACAACGTGCCGCGCTTCGCGGCCGCGTTCGAGGCCGTCGCGCGCGAATGGCTGTCCGATGACGCGCTGGCCCGCGTGATCGAGACCGACGGCGAACTCGAGGACGCGTACTTCACGCCGCAGTTCGTCGGCCTGCTCGACGAAGCCGTGTGGGGGCAAGGCTTTCCGGCCCCGCTTTTCTCGGGCGAATTCGACGTCGTGTCGCAGTCGCTCGTGAAGGAAAAGCACCTGAAGCTGCAGCTTGCGCGTGGCCGCCAGCGCTTCAACGCGATCTGGTTCAACCACACCGAGCCGCTGCCGGCGAGCGCGCTGGTCGCGTACCGGCTCGTCGCCGATACGTGGAACGGCGTCACGCGCGTCCAGTTGATCGTCGAACACGCGGCCGGCTGAGCAGGCCGACCGCGCCGCGACGCGCCGCCGCACGCGTGCACGCCGCGCCGGACGGGGCCGCCGACACGCGTACGGGCACCGTTTGCGTCACCGAGCAAGTTTGCCGATCAGCTATAATTCCGCTTTTTTACGAAGCCGGAACAGCGAACGATCATGGAAGCGGAACGTCTCAACGCGATCGAAAGCTCCCTGCTCGACCTGCGCAATCGCGCGGGCGAGCTTCGGGGGTATCTTTGACTACGACGCCAAAGCCGCGCGTCTGACCGAAGTCAACAAGGAACTCGAAGACCCGAACGTCTGGAACGATTCGAAGAACGCCCAGGCACTCGGTCGCGAGAAGAAGCTGCTCGAAGGCGTCGTCACGACGCTCACCGCGCTCGATAGCGACCTGCGCGACGCGCTCGACCTGTTCGAGCTGGCCCGCGAGGAAGGCGACGAAGACACCCTTCTCGCATCGGAAGACGACGCCGCGAAGCTCGAAGCGCGCGTCGGCGACATCGAATTCCGCCGGATGTTCTCGAACCCGGCCGATCCGAACAACTGCTTCATCGACATCCAGGCCGGCGCCGGCGGCACCGAGGCATGCGACTGGGCGTCGATGCTGCTGCGCCAGTACCTGCGCTACTGCGAGCGCAAGGGCTTCAAGGCCGAAGTGCTCGAAGAGTCCGACGGCGACGTCGCCGGCATCAAGAACGCGACGGTCAAGGTCACGGGCGAAT
>NZ_BCPP01001361.1:0-1356 GCF_016586125.1 Burkholderia sp. E168m23 | reverse complement strand
GAGCCTATCCGAATGTTTGTGTGTGAGGCATAAACTGATGGCCAAGGAGCCACGTTATGCCACGCAAACGCAAGGAAGAAGTGACGATAGAACCGGGCAAGGGCTTGAACCTGGACCCCGAGCTGATCAAGCAACTGGTGCCCGGGACGCTGAACCGGGCGACGATCAACGAGCAGCTTGCGGCGCTCAAGAAGGCAATCTTCGAACGCGCGCTGGGCGGCGAACTGACCCACCACCTCGGCTACGAGAAGGGCGATGCCAAGCCGGCAGGCCGCACGAACCACCGCAACGGCACCAGCCGCAAGCGCATCACGACCGACGACGACCTGCTCGACGTCGAGATTCCGCGCGACCGCGAAGGCACCTTCGATCCGGTGCTGATCGCCAAGGGCGAGCGACGCTTCACCGGCTTTGACGACAAGATCATCGCGATGTACGCACGCGGCATGAGCGTGCGGGAGATTCAGGGTTTCCTGCTGGAGATGTACGGCATCGAGGTGTCGCCGGACTTCATCAGTACGGTGACCGATTCCGTGATCGACGAAGTGCGCGAATGGCAGCAGCGGCCGCTCGAGCCGATGTACCCGGTCGTGTTCTTCGACGCCTTGCGAGTCAAGATCCGCGACGAAGGCGTCGTGCGCAACAAAGCGATCTACCTGGCGCTGGGCGTGCGCCGCGACGGCACACGCGACGTGTTGGGCCTTTGGATCGAGCAGACCGAGGGGGCCAAGTTCTGGCTGAGGGTAGTGAACGACCTTAAGCTGCGCGGCGTGCAGGATATCCTGATCGCCGTGGTCGACGGCCTGAAGGGCTTCCCGGAAGCGATCAACACGGTGTTCCCGGAAACGACGGTCCAGACCTGCATCGTGCATCTGATCCGGAACTCACTGGACTTCGCCAGCTGGAAAGACAGGAAATCGGTCGCAGCGGCGCTCAAGGAGGTCTATCGGGCACCGTCGGCCGAAGCGGCCGCCGTGGCGCTGGACGCGTTCGATACGAGCCCGTGGGGTGCGAAATACCCTCCGATCGCCGCGCTCTGGCGCCGAGCCTGGGATCAGGTGATTCCGTTCTACGCCTTCGCGCCTGACATCCGGAAAATTGTATATACGACCAACGCGATCGAGTCGCTGCACATGCAGCTTCGGAAGATCATCAAGGCGCGCGGCCACTTCCCGTCGGACGAGGCCGCGCTCAAACTGATCTGGCTGGCGCTGCGCAACGTCGTGGCCAAGTGGACTGGCTCCCGGCACGATTGGAAGAGCGCGATGACGCAGTTCGCACTGCTTTACCCGGAACGATTCAACATTGGAGTCTGAATCTCAACCCGCCTCACACACGGAATTCCGGATACCTCCC
>NZ_BCPP01001360.1:0-1357 GCF_016586125.1 Burkholderia sp. E168m23 | reverse complement strand
AACGTTCACGATCTGGCGCTCGCTTCCGGCGTTACCCACCGAAACGGTATTGGCGCGCGTCGCCTTGGCGCCTGCGCCCAGCGCCACGGCACCATTCGCCGCGCCTTCCACGCTCGTATTGGCACCCAGCGCCATCGCATTGGTCAGGTTCGGTGCAACGCTCGCACTCGTGCCCATTGCAATGCCATTGGCCGCGCCTACCGCGGCTTCTGCTGCATTGCCGATCGCGATCGAGCTTGCCCCGATAGCCTTGATGCCGTTACTGCCGAGCGCAACCGCGTTCTCGCCGTTTGCCTTCGCGTTCGAGCCGATCGCCAGCGCTCCCGCGCCATTGGTCGTCACCCATGAACCGATGGCCACCGAGTACGCTTGATCCGAGCCCGTCTGCGCCATATTGCCGATCGCAACCGATTCGTTCGACAGCGCCCCGGTGTTCAGGCCGAGCGCAATCGCGTTCGCCCCGGCCGCATGAGCGTCCACGCCGATCGCGGCGGCTGTCGTACTCTCCGGATCGCCCGTCGCGATGCTCGCGGTATTGAACCGACTACCGTCCGAACCCATACCATCGATCGTGACGAAGCTCGAGCCTTTACCACCACCGCCGCCGCTGGCTGCCGCGGCCGCAATCGCGTCACTGACGTTACCGTAGGTCTTGTTGCCGACTCGGATCGTTGGCGCCGTCACCTTGCCGGCCGCGTCCACCGTCGAACCACCGCCCAGTGCGCTCGCCACACTTTGCGACGTACCGTACAGCTGCGAACCGTTCATCGCTTCCATGCTCGTCGCATTCACCGCGCCGGCTGCAACGTTCTTCAACGTCGTGCCTTTCTCGCCGGACAGCGTGACCGCGGTCTTGGCCGCATCGTCGTACAAGACCGCGTTCGAATCCGTACCGCCGCCTCCGCTCGCTGCCGCGGCTGCGAGCGCGTCGCCAACGTTGCCGTAGGTTTTGTCGCCGATGCGATACTTCGGTGCCGTCACGCTGCCATCGGCGCCGATGCCCGCATCACCGCCCAGCGCCGTGGTAATGTCTTTCACCTGACGCACGTTCGCCGCATCGGTGTCGCCGATGCCCATTGCAACGTTCTTCAACGCCACCGGCGCTGCTGCGCCCGCACCGCCAAGCGTTACCGAACCGCGATCCACCGTGCCGTCTTCCTTGCGGTCGTACGTCAGCGCCGCAATTGCCTGGTTCTTGTCCTTGTCGAACAGACCAGATTCGGCAAGATTGTCTTGCAGTTTCCCGACGTTCGTCGCGTTCGTCGTCACACGGCCGTCCAGGTTCGACACCGCTTCGCCGACGTTTTTCGCCGTGGTCCTGCCGCCGTCCAGCGTGTACGTCGGCGCCCTCACCGTA
>NZ_BCPP01001359.1:0-1358 GCF_016586125.1 Burkholderia sp. E168m23 | reverse complement strand
ACTGGACCGACGAGCCGTATCGCTGGCATGTGAACGACGGCGAGGAGGTGTTCGCGGTGCTCGACGGCCGCGTCGAGATGCGCTACCGCGAAGCGGGCGTCGAGCACGCGACGGTGCTCGAAACGGGCGACGTCTTCCATGCGACGGTCGGCACCGAGCACGTCGCGCATCCGCTCGGCGCCGCGCGCATCCTCGTGATCGAAACCGAAGGCAGCGTCTGACGGCGGGCGTCGGGGTCTCGATGTCGCGCGGCTGACGAGCGCCGTCGCGCGGCGAAGGTCACCCCGAGATCGTCCCGGTTGCCTGCGAGGGGATCAGTTTCGGTAGCGGCGTGCACTGGCACTGGCACAGGTCGTGTTCGAGCGCGACGACCTTGCCCATCACGGTCATCGTGCGCTCGCCGCCGTCCGATACGATCACGCCCGGCGACTTGCACGCCGCGCAGAACACGGCTGCGCCGAGATACGCGAGTTCGCGCCCGTCGAACGACGAATTGGCGATCCCTTCGAGCACGACGCCGCCGTGATCGGTCGTGTCGCCCTTCAGAATGAATTTGCGGCTCATGATGTCGGTTCTTCCCTCGGAAACGCCGCGCAACGCAACCGCGCACGGGCATCGTGAAACCGCCCGTCGGTCGCGGGCGTCCCGCGAGCATATCACCGCTCGCCGCGGCCGCGACACGTGCCTTCCGCATCGGCCGGTCGCTCCATCAGGTATTCGCCGCGCATGGCGATTCGGCGCCACGGCGTGTTCACGCGCCGCGATGCGCCGAACCCGATCGCCTGCGGCTACCCGATCCACTGTTCCGTCGAGGCTCGTGCCGGCACGATCGCGCGACGTTGCCATGGCGACAGGGACGCATCCGGTTCGGCATGCCGTCGCATCGATAATGTCTGATGCTTTAACCCAAAAATTAGCCTAGATTTTCGTACAATTACTAAATACAAATACATCAAAAAGTTTTAATGGCAATTCGCCTCGAATCATTCATTCGACGCCCCTCACATCTCAAAGCCCATCATTCTCCGGCCGTTCGCATACCCGATAAATACGCGGCTCCACAATAAACATTCATGAAAACAGGCCGTTAAAATCAAGCAAGCCGATAGATAGAATTCAATCAACGCTTTCTGTTTATCGATAAAAAAATGGATGAACTCCTACCGATGCGACTATTCGTCAAGGTCGCCGAACTTCGCAGTTTCGCGCGCGCCGCCACGGAACTGAACATCTCCAACTCGTCGGCCACCCGCCTCGTCATGAGCATCGAGGACCGGCTCGGCGCACGCCTGCTGAATCGCACCACCCGCAGCCTGTCGCTGACCGACGCAGGCCACCTCTATCTGGCGCAGATACGT
>NZ_BCPP01001358.1:0-1358 GCF_016586125.1 Burkholderia sp. E168m23 | reverse complement strand
GGTCGATTCGCAGGCGGCCGTGATGGGCTTGAACGACATCTTCTACGTGTCGGCGATCATCTTCATCGCGATCATTCCACTCATCTGGATCACGAAACCGGCGCGCTCGGGTGGCGGCGATGCCGATGCGGCGGCGGCCGGCGCGCATTGATCCGCAGGCGTTGCGGCGCCGCTCCGTGCGCCGGCATCGCGACGACCGCGAGATTCGCCGGTAACGGCGACATCCGGGACGAGCGGCCGTCCCGCAGCGGGCGCTCGTTGTGTATCGAATCGTTTCAACGCGCCAACGGCGTCAAATGCTGCGGGTATACTCCGTCGTCAGCCGCCTGCCGTCTCGTCGTCCGTCAAAAGCGGCCCGATTCCGGGCGGTTTCGTCGCGAAGCTTCGCGTTTCGCCACCCCGCGCCCCAGCCTCGATACGAGACACCCGACGACCGACCATGAAACGATTCCTGCTGCTCCTGCCCGCCGCCCTGCTCGCCGCCTGCGGTTCCGCGCCCTCGTCCGATTCGGCCTCTGCGTCCGGCGCCGCGCCGATGATCTACGTGTCGTCGCAACGTCCGGCCTACGCGGTCGCGAATTGCCTCGACAGCCGCCTGTCCGGCACCGAGCAATCGCAGCACAACGGCGTGACCGATATCTCCGTCGGCTCGAATTCGTACTTCGTCACGCTGACGCCGTCGGGCAACGGCTCGGTGATCAAGGTCGTGCGCGGCTCGGGCAACGAGCCGGCCGAGGAAGCGATGCGTTTCGCGATCGCGCGCTGCGCGATCTGACGCCCACCAGCGCCGGGCGCCTGCCCGGCCCGCCTGCCTGCCCGCCGCTGCGCGCCAACCGGCGCGCCCGCCGAATATTTTCATCCGGGTGCTCGTCGATGAGAGAATCGCACCACGATTCCCTTTCGATGGAGCCCGCATGAAGCACCTGCTGTCCCGGCTGTTCGTCAGCGCCGCGCTCGTCGCGCTTGTTCCGGCGCTGCCGGCGCAGGCTGCCACGCCGCCCGGCATCTTCGTCGTCGCCACGCAGCTCGGCGAATTCACGACCCTCGACCCGAGCGGGATCTACGAGCTGGTGCCGTCCGAATACGTCGCGAACACCTACGAACGGCTGGTGCGCGTCGACCTGAAGGACCCGACGCGCTTCGACGGACAGATCGCGCAATCGTGGACGGTCGGCGCCGACGGCGTGACCTACACGTTCAAGCTGCGCCCGGGCCTCACGTTCCATTCCGGCAATCCGGTCACCGCCGACGACGTCGCGTGGTCGCTGCAGCGCACCATCCTGCTCGACAAGGGGCCGGCCGGCGTGCTCGCCGATCTCGGCCTCACGAAGGCGAACGTCACGCAGAAGGTGCGCGTG
>NZ_BCPP01001357.1:0-1359 GCF_016586125.1 Burkholderia sp. E168m23 | reverse complement strand
CGGTAAAAAGGGGATTTTCGGCACGAAACCGGCGATCGGATCGCACCCGCCGGTGTGCATGGCGAGCGAACCGCCCTCACCTTCGCGGCGCGGGCGGTTCGCAGCAGCGCGCATTACGCGCGGATATCGTCGACGCTGCGCAGCCAGTGGACGCTGAACAGGTTGTCCGCGTCGGTCCACACGGTATCGGGTTCGAACCCGGCGCGGCGTGCGATCGCATGAAAGCCGTCGATCGTGAACTTGTGCGAATTCTCCGTATGGATGCGTTCGCCGGCTTCGAAACGGAACACGTGGCCGCGCACGTGCACGGTCTGCGCGACGTCGCTGACCAGATGCATCTCGATGCGCTGCCGCCCGCGATCGTAGAACGCGCAGTGCGAGAACGCGTCGACGTCGAAATCCGCGCCGAGCTCCGCGTTCGCGCGCACCAGCAGGTTCAGGTTGAACTGCGCGGTCACGCCCTGAGCGTCGTTGTACGCGTGATGCAGCGTGCGCTCGTCCTTCACGAGATCCGCGCCGACCAGCAGGCCGCCGCCGCGCAGCAGCCGCGCCGCGTCGCGCAGGAACGCGTCGGCTTCTGCCGGCGAGAAGTTGCCGATCGTCGAGCCGGGAAAAAAGCCGATGCGCCGCCGCGGCGTCTCGGTCAGCGCGGCCAGTTGCTCGGCCTTCGTGTAGTCGGCCGCGAGCGGCGCGACGTCGAGCCACGGATAGGCCGCCCGCAGCCGCGCGGCCGCGCCGTGCAGGTAATCGGCGGAGATGTCGACCGGCACGTAGCGCGCCGGTGCGTTCGCGTAATTGTTCGCGAATGCGTCGAGCAGCACGCGGATCTTCTCGAGCGAGCCCGCACCGAATTCGACGATGTCCGCATGCGGGCCGACCCGCCGCACGATCTCCGCCGCGCGATCGCGCAGGATGCCGAGCTCGGTGCGCGTCGGGTAGTACTCGGGCAGTTCGCAGATGCGGTCGAACAGCGCGGAGCCGGCCGCATCGTAGAAGTATTTCGGCGGGATGCTGCGCGGCGTGCGCGACAGTCCGTCGATCAGGTCGCGCTCGAACGCGCTCGGCCGCGAATCGCGGGCGGGTTGCAGGCCACCGCTCGTGGCCGTCAGGTCAGACGTCTCGCGCAAGTCGCACTCCCGTGAATTGCCAGCGTGCCGCCGGCGGAAAGAAATTGCGGTACGTCGGCCGTTCGTGTCCGGGCGGCGTCACGATGCTGCTGCCGCGCAGGACCTGCTGGCCGACCATGAACTTGCCGTTGTATTCGGCCGCGACCCCGGCGAGCGGCCGAAAGCCCGGATACGGCTCGTACGACGAACGCGTCCATTGCCAGACGTGCCCCAGCATCTGCCGGATGCCGTC
>NZ_BCPP01001356.1:0-1359 GCF_016586125.1 Burkholderia sp. E168m23 | reverse complement strand
AGTTCGGTGACGTCGCTGTCCACGTCGACGTCGACGGTCGTCGGCTCGTTGTCCACCGGCCTGAGCTCGACCAACAGCAACCTGACCTCGCTGTCCACGTCGACCTCGACCGTCGTCGGCTCGCTGTCCACCGGCTTGAGTTCGACCAACAGCTCGATCACGTCGCTGTCCACGTCGACGTCGACGGTCGTCGGTTCGTTGTCCACCGGCCTGAGTTCGACGAACAGCAGCCTGACCTCGCTGTCGACCGCCACGTCGACCGGGATCAGCTCGCTGTCGACGGGCCTCAGCTCGATCGCGAACAACAACACGAATCTCGGCAACAGCACGGCCGGTGCGATCGGCGGCGGGGCCACCTACGATCCGACCACCGGTACGATCTCGTCACCGTCGTACGTGACGTACAACAGCGACGGCTCGACGACGATCAACAACAACGTCGGCTCGGCGATCGACAACATCAACGCGAACGGCATCAAGTACTTCCACGCGAACTCGACCGCACCGGACAGCCAGGCGCTCGGCCTGGACAGCGTCGCGATCGGACCGAACGCGATCGCGCGCGTGGACGGCAGCATCGCGCTCGGCTCGGGTTCGGTGGCCGATCGCGCCGTGGTGCCGTCGTCGGGCATCCTCCGCAACGGCAGTGCGTCGATCCCGTTCGACACGACGGACCAGACGCTGCTCGGCGCGGTGTCTGTGGGCGATGCGACGAACAAGACGTACCGCCAGATCACCAACGTCGCGGACGGCACCGGCCAGCAGGATGCGGTGACGGTGCGCCAGTTGACCGGCGCGCTGCAGTCGTTCGCGGTCACCGGCCAGAAGTACTTCCACGCGAATTCGACGGCGGCCGATTCGCTCGCGGTCGGCGCGGAATCGGTCGCGGTCGGGCCGACGACGGTCGTCAACGGCGACAACGGCGTGGGTATCGGCAACGGCGCGATCGTCGACCAGACCGCACCGGGCGGGATCGCGATCGGCCAGGCGGCGAGTTCCGCGCAGTCCGACGCGATCGCGCTGGGTAGCGGCGCGACGGCGACCGGCGCGCAGTCGGTCGCGCAAGGCGCGAATGCGGTGGCGGTCAGTGTCGGCAGCGTCGCGCTCGGTTCGGGCGCGCGCAGCACGGCGACCGATGCGCTCGCGCTCGGCGCCGGTGCGTCGGCCACGTTCGCGAATAGCGTCGCGCTCGGCGCCGGTTCGCTGACCACGGTCGGCGCGCTGACGAACTATGTCGCGTACGGCCTGAGCAGCCCGCAGTCGTCGGCTGGCGAAATCAACATCGGCAACCGCCAGATCACCGGCCTTGCGGCCGGCAAGAACGGCACCGACGCGGTGAACGTGTCACAGCTCGATTCG
>NZ_BCPP01001355.1:0-1360 GCF_016586125.1 Burkholderia sp. E168m23 | reverse complement strand
TATACGAAGTTATTACGCTGGAGGCGATCGGTCCGCTGACCGACCCGACCGCGCACGGCGCGAGCGCGGACGATGCGTTCCACGTCGTCGTGCCGTCGCTGCCGGGCTTCGGCTTCTCGGGCCGGCCAACGAAGACCGGCTGGGGCTCCGACCACATCGCGCGAGCGTGGGGCGAGCTGATGGCGCGGCTCGGCTATACGCGTTTCGTGTCGCAGGGCGGCGACTGCGGCTCGGTGATCTCGCACCGGATGGCGATGCAGCACGTGCAAGGTCTGGCCGGCATTCACGTGAACATGCCGGCGACGGTGCCGCCGGAGATCGCGACGCTGCTCGCGACCGATGCGCCCGCGCCGGCGTCGCTGTCGCCGAAGGAGAAGGCCGCGTACGAGAAGCTCGCGACGTTCTATCGCGACAACTGCGGCTACTCGGCGATGATGGTCACGCGGCCGCAGACGGTCGGTTATGCGCTGGCGGATTCGCCGTCCGGGCAGGCTGCGTGGATGTACGACAAGATTTCGCAATGGACTTATAGCGGAGGAGTACCGGAACGCTCGATTCCGCGCGACGAGATCCTCGACGACATTTCGTTGTACTGGCTGACGAACACCGCGACGTCGGCTGCGCAGATCTACTGGGAGGATCACTCGAACAACTTCAACGCGGTGGATATCTCGTTGCCGGCGGCGATCACGGTGTTTCCGGGCGAGATTTATCAGGCGCCACGCAGTTGGGCCGAGCGGAGTTATCACAACCTGATCTACTTCAACGAAGTCGACAAGGGCGGGCACTTCGCGGCATGGGAAGAGCCTGAACTGTTTGCGCGTGAAGTGCGTGCCGGGTTCCGGTCGTTGCGGCGCGTGTAAGCAGGGTTGTGCGACGAATGCGGGCCGGCTGTTGCGCGGCTCGCGTTCGTTTTCAGGTCACCGCCTGCAACGCCTGCGCAAACCGCTTGTCCGCCAGATACGCGACGTTGAAGCGGCAATACTTCGACGGACGATCGGCCTGCGGCGAGAACACCGCCCCGGGCGCGAGGATCACGCCGCGCTCCAGCAGCGCCTGCGCGAGCAACATCGAATCCGGCCAGCCGGGCAGTGCGGCCCACAGATACAGGTTCTGCTCGCACGGCCGATAGACCTCCGCGCCGAGACGGCCGAGCGCATCGAGCGCGGTGCCGGTCGCGCGCCGCAGCTTCTCCTGCAGATGATTCGTATGCCTGAGAAAATGGCCATCGCTGACGATCGCATCGAGCGTGCGTTCGCAGTATTCCGAGCTGCTGACGTGCGTCAGCATCTTCACGTCGGCGAGATCGCTGGCAAGCGCCGCATTGCACGCGAGAAACCCGACACGCAGCGCGGCCGAC
>NZ_BCPP01001354.1:0-1361 GCF_016586125.1 Burkholderia sp. E168m23 | reverse complement strand
GAATCAGCCGGCCCGCGCCCTGCTTCAGCGTGATCACGGCCTGCGGCAACTGGTGCACCGCGAACGGGCTCAGCCCCTTCTTCGTCAATGCATCGAGCCGCGCGGCCAGCACCGGATCGTCCGGCGGCGCGAACGGCAACTTGTCGATCACGACCAGCGACAGCGCATCGCCACGCACGTCGACGCCTTCCCAGAAGCTCTGGCTACCGACCAGGATCGCATTGCCGTACGCGCGGAAGCGGTCGAGCAACTCGGTGCGGCTTGCGTCGCCCTGCACGAGCAGCGGCGTGTTCCAGCCGCGCGATTCGATCACGTCGCGCAGCTTCGACGCGATCCGGTCGACCGCACGTAGCGTCGTGCACAGCATGAACACGCCGCCGCCGGATGCCTCGATCGCCGGCAGCGCGGCATCGAACACGGCGTCGGTAAACGCCGGCGAAGACGGCTGCGGCAGGTTGCGCGGCACGTACAGCAGCCCCTGCGACTGGTAATCGAACGGGCTGGCGAGCGTCATCGAACGACGCGAGCTAAGGCCCATCTGCGCCGCATAGTGCGTGAAATCGCCGCGCACCGACAACGTGGCCGACGTGAACACCCATGCACGCGGCACGCCCGCACGCTGCTTCGCAAAGATCGGCGCGACCGACAGCGGCGTTTCGTGCAGTTGCACGGTATGCGCGAACACCTCGACCCAGCGCACCTTCTCGTTCGGATCGCCGTCGGATGCCGCCTTGTCGCCGGCCGCTGCCGCGTCGGCTTGCGCGGCCGCTTCCGCCGCGCCGGGCGCGACCCAGCCGGCCAGCAGGTCCTGCAGCTCGCGCGCGCGCCGCAGGCATGCGCCGAGCGATTCCGCGCGCTCGGCCTGGCTCGCGAGCGCCGAGGCGAGCGCATCGAGCGCCACGTCGAGCGCGTCGAGCGCACCGAACATCGGGTGATTGTCGCCGAGCTGCGCAAGCGACATGCGCACGATCTGGCCGTCGGCGAACGCCAGGCGCAAGTCACGCGCCGCGCGCTCGAGATCACCGCCGAGCTTCACCCATTCGACCGCGTCGCGCGCATGGCTCAGGCCTTCCGCGACCGTGTCGCGCGCGAGTTCGAGGATCTGCGTCGTCGACAGCGTCTCGCCGAAGAACAGCGTCGCCGTCTCCGGCAGCTGATGCGCTTCGTCGAAGATGATCGTGTTCGCGTTCGGCAGCAGCTCGGCCATCCCCGTGTCGCGCAGCATGATGTCCGCGAAGAACAGGTGATGGTTGACGACGACGATGTCCGCCTGCTGCGCCTCGCGCCGCGCCTGCATCACGAAGCATTCCTTGTAGTGCGGGCATTCCTGGCCGAGGCAGTTGTCGCGCGTCGACGTGACC
>NZ_BCPP01001353.1:0-1361 GCF_016586125.1 Burkholderia sp. E168m23 | reverse complement strand
GGAACTCGGGATCCATCTAGTCCCACGGCAGCAGCATCTGCGACGTGTCGTAGATCAGGTTCAGCACGAGCAGCTGCGTCGCGAGCATCGGCTCCCACGGCAGGAACGCGCTGGCGACGAGCACCGAGAACACGTTGCCGAAGTTGGAGCTGGCCGTCATGTTCAGGTACTTCAGGATGTTGCCGAACGTCTCGCGGCCCTTGATCACGCCTTCCTCCAGCACCATCAGGCTCTTTTCGAGCAGGATGATGTCGGCGGTTTCCTTCGCGATGTCGGCGCCGCTGTCGACCGAGATGCCGACGTCCGCGTCGCGCAGCGCGGGCGCATCGTTGATGCCGTCGCCGAGGAAGCCGACCGTGTGGCCGTTCGCCTGCAGCGCCTTGACGATGCGCGCCTTCTGCAGCGGCGTGAGCTTCGCGAACACGGTCGTGCGTTCGACCACCTGCGCGAGCGTCGCATCGTCGAGCACTTCGATTTCCGTACCGAGCATCGGTTTGCCGGGTTCGAGGCCGACCTGGCGGCACACCTTCATCGTGACGGTCGGGTTGTCGCCCGTCAGCACCTTCACCGCGACGCCGTTCTCGCGCAGCGCGGCGAGCGCCGGCGCGGCCGATTCCTTCGGCGGATCGAGGAAGGTCAGGAAGCCGCGCACGACGAGATCGTGTTCGTCGGCGGTGCGGTATTGCGCGCGTTCGTCGCCGCGCGGGATCGTGCGCGTCGCGAGCACGAGCACGCGGAAGCCGTCCTCGTTGTACGCGGTGGCCTGTTCGAGCAGCCGCTTGCGGGCCACGAAGTCGAGCGGACGCACGCCGTCCTCATCCTGCACGTGCGTGGAGACGGCCAGCATTTCCTCGACCGCGCCCTTGCAGATCAGCAGGTGCGTGCCGCGCGTATCCTCGACGACGACCGACAGGCGGCGCCGCACGAAATCGAACGGCAGTTCGTCGATTTTCTTGTAGCCCTGCGGCTTCACGCGTTCGCCGATCTCGTCGGCGCGCGCGACGACCGCGATGTCGATCAGGTTCTTCTGGCCGCTCTGGTGGAAGCTGTTCAGCCAGCCGAGCCGCAGGATGTCCTCGTTTTTGTGGCCGGACAGGTCGAGGTGGTGTTCGAGGATGATCTTGTCTTGCGTGAGCGTGCCGGTCTTGTCGGTACACAGCACGTCCATCGCGCCGAAGTTCTGCACCGAGTTCAGCCGCTTGACGACGACCTTGCGGCGCGCCATCGCGACCGCGCCGCGCGCGAGGTTCGCGCTGACGATCATCGGCAGCATCTCGGGCGTGAGGCCCACGGCCACCGCGAGCGCGAACGTGAGTGCGCTCAGCCAGTCGCCCTTGGTCAGCCCGTTGATCATGAATACG
>NZ_BCPP01001352.1:0-1365 GCF_016586125.1 Burkholderia sp. E168m23 | reverse complement strand
GTCGTCTTGCCCGCGCCGTTCGGGCCGATCACCGAATGCACGGTGCGCGGCATGATGCGCAGATCGACGCCGCCCAGCGCGGTGAACTTGCCGTAACGCTTGACGATGCCGCGTGCTTCGAGAATCGCTTCGCTCATTGCCGCTCCTTGACCGTGACCGCCGTGCGATCGCCACGCCGCAGCGACGCCACGATGCGTTCGCCCAGCCCCCACAACCCGCGCTGCATGAACAAGCTGACCGCGATCAGCACGAGGCCGAGCAGCAGCAGCCAGCGCGGCCACAGCGTCGACAGCCAGTCCGCGAACAGCACGTAGAACGCCGCGCCGAGCACCGACGCGAACAGGTTGCCCGTGCCGCCGATCACCGTCATCACGAGGATCATTTCACTCGTGTGATAGTCGATGTTCGACAGCGGCGCGATGCCCGTCATCAGCGCGTGCAGCGCGCCCGCCAGGCCCGTGACCGCGCCCGAGATCACGAACGCCGCGAGCTTGAAGCGTTTCACGTCGTAGCCGGCCGCCGCCGCGCGCGCCTCGTTGTCGCGAATCGCGAGCAGCGTGCGGCCGAACACCGAGCGCGACACGCGCAGCAGCAGCCAGAACACCGCGACGAACAACACCGCGACGAAGCCGTAGTAACGCCACGGCGAATCCAGCGCGACGAGCGGATGCCCGAACGCGGCGAGCGCGGGGCGCGGGATGTCGAGCAGCCCGTTGTCGCCGCCCGTCACATCCGGCGTCGTATACGCGAGGAAGTAGAACAACTGCCCGAACGCGAGCGTCAGCATCACGAAGTAAGTGCCGCGCTGCCGGATCGAGAACCAGCCGACGAGTGCGGCCGCGACGGCGCCGAGCACCGCCGCCGCCAGCAGCGCGACGCTCACCGATGCGACACCGCGCGTCAGCACCAGCCCCGCCGCGTAGCTGCCGAGCCCGAAGAAGATGCCCTGCCCGAACGACAGCAGGCCCGTGTACCCGAGCAGCAGATTGCAGCCGAGCGCGGCGAGCGCGAACACCAGCACTTCGGTCGCGAGCGAGCCCGAACTCAACACGAGCGGCAACACGCACGCGGCGACCACCGCGAGCCAGCCTTCCGGCCGCTGCAGCAGGCCGCGCCACGGCCGCGGGCGTTGCGACGCCGCCGCGCCGCGCGTCAGCGGTTTCGACGAATCGATCATGCGGCCCTCCCCAGCAAACCGTTCGGACGCAGCAGCAGTACGGCCGCCATTGCGACGTAGATCATCAATCGCGCGCCTTCCGGCCACAGCGTGCTCATCAGGCTCTGCACGATGCCGACCAGCAGCCCGCCGACCAGCGCACCGAGAAAATTCCCCATCCCGCCGACGACGACCACGACGAACGCGAC
>NZ_BCPP01001351.1:0-1365 GCF_016586125.1 Burkholderia sp. E168m23 | reverse complement strand
CTTCTTCGGCCGGTCTGCCCGGCACCTCTTCCGCTTCTTCCGATTCCCCCCGTCCCGATCCGGCGAAAACACCCGATGCGCCGGCCCCGCAGGCCGCCGCGCAAAACGTCGCCGATGACGGCGCATCGCCCGTCACGGCCGCATCCGAGCCGGGTGCGCCCGGTGCGGCAGGCGCCGTCGGTGATGGCGCTGCGACGGCCGCGCCGCTGAAGCCGGGTGCGCCGCCGCCCGGCTTCGGCGCGCCGCCCGATTTCGACACGCCGCGGCCGCCGCCCGCGAGCGCGCAGAATGCGCCGCCGGCCTACCTGAAGCAGAGCGACACACCGTGGTCGGTGTTCGGCCGGATCGTCGCGGCGCGAGCGCGGCGGCTGTTCGATCGCGCCGGCCAGCGCATCACCCAGCGCACGTTGCGCATCGGCGTGTCGGCGCGGATCTTCCATCCGGAGCCGGGCGCGAAGGGGCTGCGCGGCAAGACGCTGCAGTATCTCGAGGAATCGATCGCCCACTGGGTGATGTCGCGCGACGTGCTCGTGTTCATGATTCCGACCGTCGGCCATCAAGGCATGATCCATCCGAGCAACATCCGCCTGCGCGATTACGCGAAGCATCTCGATGGCCTGCTGCTGCAAGGCGGCGCCGACGTATCCCCGCAGACCTACGCGGCGTCGGACGCGCGTCCCGAATGGCCGGGCGATCGCGTGCGCGACATGTACGAGCTCGAGCTGCTGCACGAATTCGTCGAGTCCGGCAAACCCGTGCTCGGCGTGTGTCGCGGCTGCCAGCTGATCAACGTCGCGTTCGGCGGCTCGCTGTACCAGGACATCGCCACCGACGTGCCGACCGCGAATGCGCACGTGAGCGAGCATTACGACCAGCATCGTCACGCGATCCGCTTTCCCGATTCGTCGACGCTCGCGAGCATGTTCCCGGGGCGCAGCGAGGCGATCGTCAACTCGATTCACCACCAGGCGATCCGCGATCTCGGCCGCGATTTGAACATCGAGGCCGTGTCGGCCGGCGACGGGATCATCGAAGGCATTCGCCATCGGCGTTCGCCGTTCGTCGTCGGCGTGCAGTGGCATCCGGAGTTCCATCGCGCAGGCGGCTCCGAACTGCTCGACTGCACGCCGCTGCTCGATGCGTTCCTGCGCGCGGCGCGCGAAACGCGCCTGTAGCACGCCGAATTTTCCGTGTTGGACGAAGGCCGGCCGCGTCTCGATAAATTCGAGATGCGGCCGTTTCGTTTTGAACGATAATCGCGAGTTCCGATTCGTTCGCCGGAGTCTGACGTTGGCTTTCCGAAACTTTTCCCCTGCACGATGCGCAACGTGGATCGTTGCACTGGTTGCCTGCGCGCAAGCGGGC
>NZ_BCPP01001350.1:0-1369 GCF_016586125.1 Burkholderia sp. E168m23 | reverse complement strand
CGCTTAATAGGATGGTCAGCCCGATCCTCACTCAGTGGACTACGCTGAGTGAGGATTTTGTCCTTCTGGAGGACCATCATGGACACGGTATCGCTGATCGGAGTCGATCTCGGCAAGCACTGCTTCCACCTGCATGGGCAGGATGCGTCAGGCAGGATGGTGTTCCGTAAGAAGCTCACGCGTAGCCAGATGTTCACGCTGCTGGGCAATTTCCCGAGTTGTACGGTGGTCATGGAGGCCTGCGCCGGTGCGCACTGGATCGCCCGCCGACTTCAGGCGCTGGGCCACGAGGCCAAGCTGATTTCCCCTCAGTTCGTCAAACCGTTCCGGCAAGGCAACAAGAACGATTTCGCGGATGCCCAGGCGATCTGCGAAGCTGCTTCACGACCGAGCATGCGTTTCGTGAGCCCGCACAACGAAGCTCAGCAGATCGTTTCAGCCTTGCATCGCGTGCGCGGGGGGCTGGTGCGCGAGCGCACCGGCACGATCAACCAAATTCATGCGTTTCTGTTGGAATTCGGCATCAGCTTGCCGCGCGGCATGGCGGTGATCCGGCGACTGCCCGCCGTGCTGGAGGCAGAATCGTTGCCGCCGCGGCTGGTAAGCGTGATCGAACGTCTGCACGCGCACTGCAAGTATCTGGACGAGCAGATCCATCAGCTCGAACGTGAGTTGCTTACCCAGCTACACGAGGACGAACGCAGCGAGCGGCTGCTCGAGATTCCCGGCATTGGCCCGATGACCGCCAGCGTGTTGATGTCGGAGTTGGGCGATGCGCGCCAATATGGTTCGGCAAGGCAGTTTGCGGCGTCGGTCGGGCTGGTGCCGCGGCAGTACAGCACCGGCGGCAAACCAACGCTCCTCGGCATCAGCAAGCGCGGGGACAAGGAATTGCGGCGGCTGCTGGTGCAATGTGCGCGGACCATCATGCAGCGCATCGAGCACCGCACGGATGCATTGGGCGTCTGGATTCGCGGCCTGTTGGCGCGACGACATTCGAACGTAGTGGCTTGCGCGTTGGCCAATAAATTGGCGAGGATCGCGTGGGCCATCCTCGCCAAAGGGACACACTACCGAAGCACCGAGGCTGTTCCCGCGGTCTGACGCTTCGTGTCGCTTACGGCTTCAGTTGCAGCAGTCACCTGGTTTTGCGACGCGAGATACGTGAAGGCATAAACGACTCAACGGCCGGACAAGTAACCTGACAACAAAAACAGCATCTCAATGCTGTACGCTTTTTGAGGTTTGCCCGGCGCGGCTCCCATCATGGGGCTGGATCACTCCATCCACGACCCCGGATAGATTCGAGCAAGTCCACTTTAGGTCAACACTGCCTCGCTTGCAAAAATCGGGCTGACCATAGATTTTT
>NZ_BCPP01001349.1:0-1369 GCF_016586125.1 Burkholderia sp. E168m23 | reverse complement strand
CCGAGCCGTCGGCGTCGGCCGCGGCCGGCCGGATCGACGTGCCGTTGCGGCCGCGCCCGACCGACTACGAACGCGACGCGGCGGGGCTCGCGCAGGCGGAATTCGCGACCGCGAACTGCTTCGTGCGGCGCGCGGCGCTCGAACGCATCGGCGGCTTCGACGAGCGCTTCACGCGTGCGTGGCGCGAGGACGCCGACCTGATGTTCGCGCTGCGCGAGCATGCGGGGCCGATCGTCGAGGCCGACGCCGCGCGCATCGTGCATCCGGTGCGTCCCGCGCGCTGGGGATCGAGCATCGGCGCGCAGTCGAAGGTGTATTTCGATGCGCTGTTGTACAAGAAGCATCGCACGACCTACCGGCGTCATATCCGGCCGACGCCGCCGTGGCATTACTACGCGGCCGTGCTCGCCGCGCTCGGCGCGATCGGCTGTTTCGCGGCAGGCTGGCCGGCGCCGGCCATCGTGTGCGCGGCGGTGTGGGCCGCGATTACCGTGGGGTTCTGCGCAAAACGGCTGCGCGGCACGCAGCTCACGGTGTCGCATGTGGCCGAGATGATCGTCACGTCCATCGCGATTCCGCCCGTGTCGCTGTACTGGCGCATGCGCGGCGCGCTTCACTTTCGGGTACTTTTCCTATGAAGCTCGATCCCGGCGTCGATTCCGACGGCCCGCGCGGCCCGAAGCGGATCGCGGTGTTCCGCGCGTTGCAGCTCGGCGACATGCTGTGCGCGGTGCCCGCGCTGCGCGCGCTGCGACGCGGCGAACCCGACGCGCGCATCACGTTGATCGGGCTGCCGTGGGCGCGCGAATTCGCGTCGCGCTTCTCGGACTACATCGACAGCTTCATTGCATTCCCCGGCGCACCGGGGCTCGGCGAACAGCCCGAACCCGACGCGGCCACGCGCGAGGCGTTCATCGCCGAATGCCGCTCGCGCGACTTCGATCTCGCGATCCAGCTGCACGGTAGCGGCGCGCACACGAACGCGATCGTCGCGTCGCTCGGCGCGACGCGCACGGCCGGCTTCGTGCCGGCCGACGGCGGCACGGCCGCGCTCGACTGCGCGCTCGTGTGGCGCGACGACGAACCCGAAGTGACGCGCTATCTGGCGCTCACGCGCAAGCTCGGCTACGCGGACTGGGGCGACTACCTCGAATTCCCGCTCGGCGGCCTCGACTACGCGCTGTGGCACGTGCTCTGCGACGAACACGCGCTCGACCCCGGCCGCTACGTGATCGTCCATCCCGGCGCGCGGATGGCGTCGCGACGCTGGCCGGTCGAACGCTTCGCGCAGGCCGCGCGGCAGCTCGCCGACGACGGCTGGCAGATCGTGCTGACCGGCACGCGCGCGGAACTGGCGCTGGCGAGCGCG
>NZ_BCPP01001348.1:0-1374 GCF_016586125.1 Burkholderia sp. E168m23 | reverse complement strand
GTTCGCGGCGATCTCCGCCGATTCGCCGCGGCGCTTGATCTGCACGCCGACGAAGATGTGCGCGGACTTCTCGTCGGCGATCCGGTAGTTGAACTCGGTGACGTTGCGATCGCCGACGAGCGAGCAGAAGCGCTTGAAGCTGCCGCGTTCCTCGGGAATCGTGACCGCGAACACGGCTTCGCGCGCTTCGCCGACCTCGGCGCGCTCGGCGACGAAGCGCATCCGGTCGAAATTCATGTTCGCGCCGGACGTGACCGCGACGAGCGTCTGGTTCTCGATGCCTTCGCGTTCCGCATACAGCTTCGCACCCGCGACCGCGAGCGCGCCGGACGGCTCGAGCACGCTGCGCGTGTCCTGGAACACGTCCTTGATCGCCGCGCACAGTGCGTCGGTGTTGACGGTCACGACGCCGTCCAGGAATTCGCGGCACAGCCGGAAGGTTTCCTCGCCGACGAGCTTTACCGCGGTGCCGTCCGCGAACAGGCCGACTTCGCTCAGCTCGATGCGCTCGCCCGCGTCCAGCGACTGCGCCATCGCGCACGAATCCTCGGCCTGCACGCCGATCACCTTGATCTCCGGGCGCACCGCCTTCACGTACGCGGCGACGCCGGACGCGAGTCCGCCGCCGCCGATCGGCACGAAGACCGCGTGGATCGGGCCCTGGTGCTGGCGCAGGATTTCCATCGCGATCGTGCCCTGGCCGGCGATCACGTACGGATCGTCGAACGGGTGGACGAACGTGAGGTCGCGCTCCTGCTGGACCTTGACCGCGTGCGCGTACGCATCGCTGTACGATTCGCCCGCCTGGATCACCTCGACGCTCGGGCCGCCGTGCGCGCGCACCGCGTCGACCTTCACCTGCGGCGTCGTGACCGGTACGACGATCACGGCCTTGACGCCCATCCGGGCCGCCGAGAACGCAACGCCCTGCGCGTGGTTGCCGGCCGACGCGGTAATCACGCCGCGCGCGAGCGCGTCCACCGGAATGTGCGCCATCTTGTTGTATGCGCCGCGCAGCTTGAACGAGAACACCGGCTGGTTGTCCTCGCGCTTCAGGTAAACGGCGTTGCGCAGCCGGGCCGACAGGTTGCGGGCCGGTTCGAGTTCCGTCTCGATCGCGACGTCGTAGACGCGCGCGGTGAGGATTTTCTTCAGGTAATCGTGGGATGCCATGGGCGCTCGCGGGCAGTGCGGATGCAGACGGTAAAGGGTCAATGATAGCGCCAAGGGTCCGCCCGCACGCAAGCGGCATGCCGGGCGGGCGGCTGTGAGCGCTCGCGTGCGCGGGCGGACAGGGCATTCGCGCCGCCGGGCGTCGCCTTTTACCGGCGCACTTTACCGGTTTAACCGCATGGTTACCGACCGGACGGACGG
>NZ_BCPP01001347.1:0-1375 GCF_016586125.1 Burkholderia sp. E168m23 | reverse complement strand
CGAAGCGCAGCACGTTCGGGCCGGCGATCAGCATGATCAGGCCGTTCTCGGCGGCCGCGGTGACGAAGTCCTTCGCGCGGCCGTCGAATGCGGCGGTGAGTTCCGCGCCGACCAGCAGGCCCTTGCCGCGCACGTCCTTGAAGATGCCGAAGCGTGCGTTGATGCGTTCCAGCGCGCCCTTCAGGCGCACGCTGCGTTCGCGCACGCCTTCGAGCAGCGCCGGGTCGCCGATCAGTTCGACGACCTTGTCCGCGATTGCCGATGCGAGCGGATTGCCGCCATACGTCGTGCCGTGCACGCCGACCTTGAAGTGCGCGGCCAGTTCGTTCGTCGTCAGCATCGCACCGATCGGGAAGCCGTTGCCGAGCGCCTTCGCGGTCGTCAGGATGTCCGGCGTGACGCCCGTGTCCATGTAGGCGTAGAACTGGCCGGTGCGGCCCACGCCCGTTTGCACTTCATCGAAAATCAGCAGTGCGCCGTTGGCGTCGCACGCTTCGCGCAGTGCCTTCAGGAACGCCGGATCGGCCGGGATCACGCCGCCTTCGCCTTGCACCGGCTCGACGATCACGGCGCAGGTTTTCGGGCCGATCGCGGCCTTCGCGGCTTCGATGTCGTTGAACGGCAGGTGCTTGATGCCTTCCGGCACCGGGCCGAAGCCTTCCGAGTACTTCGGCTGACCGCCGGCGCTGACCGTGAAGAACGTGCGGCCGTGGAACGACTGCACGAACGACACGATTTCGTATTTGTCCGCGCCATGGCGGTCGAACGCGACGCGGCGTGCGAGCTTCAGTGCGGCTTCGTTCGCTTCCGCGCCCGAGTTCGCGAAGAACGCGCGATCGGCGAAGGTCAGCGATTCCAGGCGCTTTGCGAGACGCAGCACCGGTTCGTTCGTGTAGCCGTTGCCGATGTGCCAGAGCTTGCGGCCTTGTTCGTCCAGCACCTTCAGCAGTTCCGGGTGGCCGTGGCCGAGTGACGTGACCGCGATGCCGCACGCGAAATCGATGTACTCGCGGCCGGCCGTGTCCCACACGCGGGAGCCCTCTGCGCGATCCGGCACGAACGGGGCGGGAGAAAATACCGGCACCATCACTTCGTCGAATGTCTGGCGGGTCACGGTCGAGGTCGTCATGGTCGTTCCTTTCGGTTTCGTAAGAGGGTTCAATAGGATCAAGTTTAGGTAAGGGTGACGCAAGCGTCTTGCGGAATTGCGACGGGTTCTATCGGAAGGTTTTGGTTTTGTCCTTTAGGGCCGGGGGGCGGCTACGCCGTGTCGGTATTTTGGGGCTTTTTCCTGTCTTGTCTGTGGCTTGCTTCCGGTGTCGTGAAGCACCTGTGATCGTGTCGGTCTATTGGCGTCGCCCCTGCGCGGGGCAGC
>NZ_BCPP01001346.1:0-1378 GCF_016586125.1 Burkholderia sp. E168m23 | reverse complement strand
AAATGCCTACCGGTTCGGCTGGCGTTTGCCCCGCGACGGTGGGGGCTGTTTCAAGACCCCTCGCCAGCCGCTTCCCGCGGGCGCAGTCGTCCTCGATGGAAGTTCACTTGCCGTGGCCTACGAACTCGTCGCGCCGGATCCCGTATCGCTGCCCAATGGCACTTACCAAGGGGTGCACACCTTCACGGTTGGACCAGGCAAGGATTTCGACTTCGGCGCGCACGCTCACGTGGCGCGATCGAGCGTCGATGTCGCGTTCGTGTTGAAGGTGCGCCACAAATTCATGATCACGGACTCGGGCGCTGGTAACGATGTCAAGCTCGCCCCTGCTCAGGGCTGGTTGAACTGGATAGCCGAAGGCAAGCCCTCTACCAGGATCGAGCGTGACGTCGCGTACGGGCTGTCCACGGGCGAGCCGCTGCGGGTGAGCCTGCGGTGCGAGGACGGTGAAGACGCAGCCGGCCGCTGCGTCATGCGCAACGCCCATGGCTCGGTCGTACCGGTCGATCTTGCGTTGACGGTGGCCGGTGCGACCACTGACCGTCAAGCGCCATTTAGTCGGATTCCACTGACCACGCGGGCACCCGCCGCGCTCGATGTCGACCGGTATCTGGACAACGCCGTGGCAACCGCCCATGTTGCCATTGACGGTCAGGGAGTCTCGGAGATGGGCCGGCATCCGGGGACGACCTATACAGGAAGGGCCTCCGTTGTATTTGATGCGGTCGCCGAGTGACGCGGCGGACGGGGCCGCGGCCGGCGCTTTCAGATTATTCCGATATTCGCCGCAACCTGGCGTGCGGAAAATGGAATCTCTGACATGCAGCCGGTCCACGCAAGCGCTGCATATTTTTGAACTGGCACACATGCAATGAGCGAAAGACGGGCCCCGGCAGCATCGGGCGAGATCGCATTCAGTGCCGATAAAAGGAGTGTCGAATGAAAGTCAATCTCGCGAAGTGTATGTTTGCTGGCCTACTGGCCATGTGCTCTCTTTCGGCCCACGCGGGCTCGCCGTCGATCAACATTGGCCCCATGTTCGAGTACATGGGCGGCAAGCAGTCATCGATCCTCAAGCGGATCCGGAACAAGGGGGATGCGACCGCATTCGTACGGGTCGAGGTGAGCGAGGTGGTGTTCAAGGATGACGGCAAGCAGGAAGAGGTGCCGCTCGATCCCGCGCTGTTGACCCAACGAGACGGTCAAGGGCTGATCGCGAGCCCCTCTCGCCTGATCGTGCCGGCCGAGGGTGCCCAATCGGTGCGTCTGCTGTATCGCGGCAAGCGCGACGCGGAGCGCTACTATCGCGTGCGCTTTGTACCTGTCGTGCCGAAATCGAAAGACGATTTTGTGCTGAGCAACGATGAAATCGAGCAAT
>NZ_BCPP01001345.1:0-1379 GCF_016586125.1 Burkholderia sp. E168m23 | reverse complement strand
CGTAAGCCACGCGTCGAAAACCTGCTGCCCGGGCACCGTGACGCGCAGCACGCGCGGGCGGGCAGCGCGTTCGATCCAGCCGTGGGCGCAGAAGCTGTCGAGCAGCGCCGCGCCGAGGGCGCCGCCGAGATGCGAGCGCCGTTCGCTCCAGTCGAGACAGCCGCACGCGAATCGGCGTCGGCGCGCGCGTTGCTGCGCGACATCGATGCCCCATTGCGCGAGCGCCTGCGTGCCGAGCTCGGTGGTGTCGATCGCGTCGCCGTTGGCGAGCAGCCAGCCGCGCGCGGTGAGACCGTCGAAGATGCGTACCGCGAGTTCGCCGGCCATGTGGTCGTAGCAGGTACGTGCGTAGCGCAGTTCGGCCGGAACCGCGCGCGACGGCGGCGGAACCGGGCGATGCGGCGCGGCCGCGCGGGCGACGTTCGCCAGCGCTTCGAGCGAGGCCGCGATGTCGGCCGACGCAATGCGGTAGTAGCGATGCCGGCCGCGCACGTCCAAGGCCAGCAGGCCGCCCTCGGTCAGGCGCGCGAGGTGCGCGCTGGCCGCGGACGGCGACAGCCCCGCGATCATCGTCAGCTCGCCGGCCGGCCGTGCGCTGCCGTCCATCAGCACCCACAGCATCGCGGCGCGGCCCGGATCGGCGATCAGTGCGCCGATGCGGCTCAGGCCCGGAAAATGGTGGTCGTCTTGGTCAGTCATCGTCGTGTCTCGTCGAGCGGGATGAGAGGCAGTGTAGTTCGTGCGCGCATTCGATGTTTCGCTTCCGGATGAAATGTCGGATGCAGCGGTTTTGACGCCGTGGCCGGCCGGACCGTGGGCCGTCGCGGGCCACGCGTAGAATGGCCGGACGCGGCGGCAACGGGCCGCCGCATGTGACGCGATGCAACGATGAAGACGATTTTCTGCATGTTGGCGGCCGCGTTCATCTGCGCGGCCTGTGCGCAGGGTGGCGCGGGTGCGACCGGCGAGCGCGGCGGCAGTATCGAGATGTACGGGACGATCGACCAGGGCATCACGGTGCGCCGCTGACCGGCGCCGGTTCGGGCGCGAGCCGGCATGGCCGCCGGAGCCCCGCCACGCGGGGCTGGCCGCGCCGCGTTGCCGCAGTGCAACGTATAATGGCCCGATCACAGCGCCCCTGCCGCCTGGAGCCACAACAATGCCCCAACCGTCCCCCGTGCCGGCCGCCCTCGACCGCACCGAAACCGTATTCCGCTTCCTTGCCGAGCCTTCGTCCGTGAACTTCGGCGGCAAGGTGCATGGCGGCGCGCTGATGAAGTGGATCGACGAGGTCGCGTATGCGTGCGCGGCCGTCTGGTCGAGCCGCTATTGCGTGACGGTCAGCGTCGGCAACATCCGTTTTCAGCGCCCGATCCTGG
>NZ_BCPP01001344.1:0-1380 GCF_016586125.1 Burkholderia sp. E168m23 | reverse complement strand
GCATCGTCGTGCCGCAACTGATGCCGGGCGTGCTGTCGGGCAGCCTGATGGTGTTCGGGCTGTCGGCGAGCGCGTTCGCGATTCCGGGCCTGCTCGGCGGACGGCGATTGAAGGTCGCGGCCACGGCCGTCTACGACGAATTCCTCGGCTCGCTGAACTGGCCGCTCGGCGCGACGATCGCCGTGCTGCTGCTCGCCGCGAACCTCGTCGTGATGCTCACTTACTACCGCGTGCTCGAACGCCGCTACGCGCGCAGCCTCGGAGGCGCATCGCGATGAGAAAGAACGGCCCCTTTGCGCTGGCCTTCCACACGCTCGTGATCCTGTTCGTGCTCGCGCCGCTCGCGATCGTCGTGCTGGTCGCGTTCACGCCCGACGAAACGCTGACGCTGCCGACCCATGGCGTATCGCTGCGCTGGTTCCGCGCGATCCTCGACTATCCGGACTTCGTCACCGCATTCGTCAACAGCGTGAAGCTCGCGTTCGCGTCGGCGACGCTGTCGCTCGCGATCGCGTTGCCGGCCGGCCTCGCGATCGGCCGCGCGACGTTCCCCGGCCGCGCATTCCTGAACGGGCTGCTGCTGTCGCCGCTCGTGATCCCCGGCCTCGTGCTCGGCATCGCGCTGCTGCGCTTCTTCGCGCTGATCGGCGCAACCGGCTCGTTCGCGTGGCTCGTGCTCGCGCACATGATCGTCATCACGCCGTTCGTGATGCGGCTCGTGCTCGCGTCCGTTGCCGGCCTCGACCGCAGCATCGAGCAGGCCGCGTGCTCGCTCGGCGCCGACCCGTGGACGACCTTCCGCCGCATCACGCTGCCGATGATCGTGCCGGGCATCACCGGCGGCTGGCTGCTCGCGTTCATCAACAGCTTCGACGAGCTGACGATGTCGATCTTCGTCACGTCGCCGCAGACGGTCACGCTGCCCGTGCGCATGTACATGTATGCGACCGAATCGATCGACCCGATGATGGCGTCGGTGTCGGCGCTCGTCATCTTCATCACCGCCGGCGCGATGCTGCTGCTCGATCGCGTGTACGGCCTGAACCGCATCCTGATCGGCCAACATTGATGACGACTCCCGTTTCCCGTTCCACCGACGTCGCGGACGACCGCGCGCAGTTCGTGCGCGTCGCCGAACGCGAACGCGCCGCCGTCGCGTTCACGCTCGACGGCCGCCCCGCGCACGCGCTTGCCGGCGACACCGTGCTCACCGCGATCCTCGTCGCGCAGCGTCGCGTGCGCGTCAGCGAATTCAGCGGTCAGCCGCGCGCGGGGTTCTGCCTGATCGGCGCCTGCCAGGACTGCTGGGTGCACACCGAAGCCGGCGCACGCATGCGCGCATGCTCGACGCCGATCGCCGAAGGCATGCGGATTCTCACG
>NZ_BCPP01001343.1:0-1389 GCF_016586125.1 Burkholderia sp. E168m23 | reverse complement strand
GAACCGTGCAGCAGCGGCTCGTAATAGCCGGTCACGAGCCCGTCGAGCGTACCGTCGGTATTCGCGAGCTGGAACGGCGTGAAATACGTTTCGAAGAAGGTGCGGGCGCTGCTGACGTCGAGTTCGTCGAGCCGGTCGGCGGCCGCGCAAGCGCGCGTCCAGGCCGGCTGACGCGCAAGCCGCGCGCAATTTTGTCGCAGCGCGGCCGTCGCGCCGATCAGCGAATCGTCCTGCCAGCCCGGCACCTGCTGCCACGCGACCGGCGTGAGCCGCTTCGCGGCGACCTGGCCCGGCACGATCGCCGCGCCGGTCGGCGGCTTCAGCGCGGAAGTTCGCGTCGGCGCGCCGCCGCACGCCGCGAGCAGCGCCGCCGCAGCAGCAGCGGCCATCCACCCGGCCAGCCGGGGCCCAAACCACATACAATGTCCGTTCTTGATGGAAACCGCCATGTCAGATTTTCTCGACCAATATCCGATGCTCATCTTCGCGCTCGAAGCCTTCGTAGCACTTGCCCTGCTGATCTTCATCGTCGTGTGGACGTCGTCGGGCAGAAAGAAGCAGGCCCGCCACAACGACCGCCAGCCGCGCTGACGCGCGCCGCACACTGCACGCTCAATGCAGCGTGCGCGGCATGTGCAGGGCGAACTCGTCGACCGGCGCCTCGAAACGCTCGCCGTCCTCCGCCACGCAGAAGTACGCACCGCGCATCGTGCCGACCGGCGTCGCGATCACGGCCCAGCTCGTGTATTCGAAATGCTCGCCCGGCTGCAACAGCGGCTGGTGCCCGACGACGCCGAGCCCCTTCACTTCCTGCACGTGGCTTTCGCTGTCCGTGATGATCCAGTGACGGGCGATCAGCTGCGCCGCGACCTGTCCGGTGTTGCGGATGGTCAGCGTGTACGCGAATGCGTATTGACGGTGATCGGGGTCGGATTGTTCCGGCAAGTAGCTGGTTTTCACCGAAACGGTGAACTGATACTGACTCATGGTGTGTCCGCTCTAGGTAACCGCGCGCGCCGACTCGAGCGGCCGGGCCGCGGGCGCGCCGCATTGGTTCGGCATTCTATGCGCAATCGGGCCGCAACCGCACGGCCTGCCGCCGCGCAGCGGGTCGCCGGACGGTAGAATGACGGTTTTGCGCCGCAACGTCCCCGCTCCCCTGCCATGACTCAATTCCGCATCGCCCCCAGCATCCTGTCGGCCGACTTTGCACGGCTCGGCGAAGAAGTCCGCAACGTAGTCGCCGCCGGCGCCGACTGGATTCACTTCGACGTGATGGACAACCATTATGTGCCGAACCTGACGATCGGCCCGCTCGTCTGCGAGGCGATCCGCCCGCACGTGCAGGTGCCGATCGACGTGCACCTGATGGTGCGTCCGGTCGACCGG
>NZ_BCPP01001342.1:0-1391 GCF_016586125.1 Burkholderia sp. E168m23 | reverse complement strand
GTTGACGAGCACGCCCTGGTCGGCCCAGTCCTGGATCAGCGGGCCCTTGATCTGCGCGGCCGACGGGGAATCGCCGCTGATCACCTTGGTCTTCAGCGCGGTCATCGCCGCGGCGCCGGCGCCGCCCGCGACCGCGAAGTCCTTCCACACGTAGCCCTGCTTCTGCAGGTCGTCCTTCAGCACGCCGACGGCCTTCGACTCGCCGCCCGAGGTCCACCAGTGCAGCACGGTTACGTTCTCGGCTGCCTGCGCCGCCACGGCGCCAGCCATCAGACCCGCGGCGCAGAGCGCGCCCATGATCGAGCGAACTTTCATTACTTATCTCCTCCAGACTGAATCAACTCGTGAGGTTCCCCGACGGGGAACCGGCTTCTTGATAAACGACGGGGAAATCGAGCCGCGGGACGCATGCAGCGTACGGGGCCGATGACCGGCCGGGCTCTTACAGAAAGCGTGAATCGAGATTCAACGGCGTGTCTCCTCTTTGTGTTTCTGGCCCACCGCGATGCTGCGGCGCGAGCCCGGGGGCGACGGCGCGCAATGATGCGCTCCGTCAATGTCCGATACCATTCGGCACAAGGCGCTCCCGAAGGCGAAGCTCGCGCAGTTCATCGACCGCACTTCTTTTTTTCTTCACCCAGGTGCTACCCCTTGCGGCGGATTGTAGTTAAACTACAATTCAGTGTCAAAAATATTTTTATCGCACTACGGATCGCTTCCAGCACCCCCAACACGGCGGAGACACATGCATACCGATTCCAGCTTTACCTTCGTACTTTTCGGCGGCACCGGCGATTTGTCGATGCGCAAGATCCTGCCCGCGCTGTTCGAAGCGCACCGTGCGAACATGCTGGCGGACGGCGGTCGGATCGTGGCCGTCGCACGACACGAATCGGATCGGGCGGGCTATCTCGAATGGGTCGACACGCACGTGAAGCCGCATGCGGCGAAGGCGGCCGGCAACGCGTTCGACGACGCGGCCTGGAAGTCGTTTCTCGACCGCATCGAGTACGTGAAGCTCGATCTCGGCCGCGCGGAGGACTACGTCGTGCTGCGCGACGCGATCGCATCGCTGCCCGGCATCCGCGTGTTCTATCTCGCGACCGGCCCGTCGCTGTTCGTGCCGATCTGCAAGGCGCTCGCGTCGGTCGGCCTGAACGAAGGCTCGCGCATCGTGCTGGAGAAGCCGCTCGGCTACGACCTGAAGTCGTCCAACGCGATCAACGACGCGGTCGGCGAGATCTTCGCGGAAGGCCAGATCTACCGGATCGACCACTACCTCGGCAAGGAGCCGGTACAGAACCTGCTCGCGCTGCGCTTCGGCAATGCGCTGTTCGAGCCGCTGTGGCGCCGCGAATGGGTCGAGAGCATCCAGATCACGATCGCGGAAG
>NZ_BCPP01001341.1:0-1394 GCF_016586125.1 Burkholderia sp. E168m23 | reverse complement strand
CGACGGAGCCATAAAGCAATGATCTTCCGGCAACTTTTCGATCCGCAATCGTCGACGTACACGTATCTGCTCGCCGACCCCGCATCGCGCGAGGCGCTGCTGATCGATCCCGTGTTCGAGCAGGTGCGTCGCGACGCGGCGCTGCTCGACGAACTCGGGCTGCGGCTCGTCGCGACCGTCGATACGCACGTGCATGCCGATCACGTGACGGGCGCGTGGCTGCTGAAGCAGCGCACGGGCAGCGCGATCGCGATCTCGGCCGCGAGCGGCGCGCACGGCGCCGACCGCTACCTGAACGACGGCGACCGCTGTGCATTCGGCCCGCGCTACCTGACCGTGCGCGCGACGCCCGGCCACACGAGCGGCTGCATCAGCCTCGTGCTCGACGACGAATCGATGGCGTTCACCGGCGATTGCCTGCTGATCCGCGGTACCGGCCGCACCGACTTCCAGCAGGGCGACCCGCGTGCGCTGTATCGCGCGGTGCACGGCCGGCTCTTCACGCTGCCGGCCGCGTGCCTGCTGTATCCCGCGCACGACTATCGGGGGCTCACGGTGACGAGCGTCGGCGAGGAGCGGCGCTTCAACCCGCGTCTCGGCGGCGATCTCAGCGAAGACGATTTCGCGGGCTACATGCGCAACCTCGGCCTCGCGCATCCGCGCCAGATCGACGTCGCGGTGCCGGCGAACCTGCAGTGCGGCGTCGCCGCGAACGCGCCCGATGCGCAGGCGGCAGCCGACTGGGCGCCGCTCGTCTATACGTTCGCCGGCTTCTGGGAAATCGATCCGCAATGGCTCGAGGATCATCTGCCGGCCGTGCAGGTCGTCGACGTGCGCGAGCCGGACGAATTCGCGGGCCCGCTCGGCCATCTGCCCGGCGCGACGCCGATCCCGCTCGGCGAACTGGCCGCGCGCATCGGCGAAATCGCGCACGACCGGCCGGTGGTGACCGTGTGCCGGGCCGGCGGGCGCTCCGCGCAGGCGACGGTGATCCTGAAGAAGGCCGGCTTCGACGCGGTCGCGAACCTCGGCGGCGGGATGCTGCGCTGGCGCGCCGAAGGGCGTGTCGTGATGGACGGCCGATCGTAGCGGCCCAGGCAGTCCCTCGAAAAAAATGTCGGACCGATGTCGAAACGGCCGGGCGCCGTTCGTCGTCAAGGTATCCGATCACGTGGCGCCGCACGACGTGGCGCCGAAACCCAGAGAGACCCCACGATGATGCCGACGCTTTACGCCCATCCCTTTTCGTCCTACTGCCAGAAGGTGCTGACCGCGCTGTACGAGAACGGCACGCCGTTCGAGTATCGCGTGCTCGCGCACGACGATCCGAAACCGATGCAGGAACTGACCAGGCTGTGGCCGCTGAAGCGCTTCCCGGTGCTCGTCGATGCGGG
>NZ_BCPP01001340.1:0-1396 GCF_016586125.1 Burkholderia sp. E168m23 | reverse complement strand
AGCAGGCATTCGGCGTAGCGGCCGAGCCGGGTCGGCCGAAACCCGTCGAGCGCGCGATGCAGCGGCCCGGGCTGCGCATCGAGCGCGGCGAGCCACGCTTCGACGGCCGCTTGGCCCGCTGCATCCGGCCATGGGCGCGCGAGCGGCGCGCCCGGCACCGCGGTGAGCAGGCTCGGGCTGGCGAGCAGCCAGCCCAGATCGCGCACCGCGGCGTCATGCAGCGTATCGACGAACGCGAACGCCGCGCCGGTCGTCATGGCCCGGCCGGGCCGTTCGTGTCGGCGCTTTCCGCACGCTTGAACGTGTCGCGCGCGAGGCACAGGTCGGCCCACGCCTTCGACTTGTCCTGCAGGCTGCGCAACAGGTATGCCGGGTGATAGGTGACGATCACCGGCACGCCCTCGTACGCATGCACGCGGCCGCGCAGCGACGCGATGCTCGCGTCCGTCTTCAGCAGCGTCTGCGCGGCAAACCGGCCGAGCGCGACGATCAGCTTCGGCTTCACGAGCGCGACCTGGCGCTGCAGATACGGCTCGCAGCTCGCGACCTCGTCCGGCTCCGGGTTGCGGTTGCCGGGCGGGCGGCACTTGATCACGTTCGCGATGTACACGTTGTCGCCACGCTTGAGCGCCAGCGACTGCAGCATGTTGTCGAGCAGCTTGCCGGCCTGACCGACGAACGGCTCGCCCTGCTTGTCCTCGTTCTCGCCCGGCGCTTCGCCGATCAGCATCCAGTCCGCTTCGCGATCACCGACGCCGAACACGGTGTTGGTCCGCTTCTCGCACAGACGGCACAGCGTGCAGTCGGCCACGCGCGCGGCCAGCGCATCCCAGTCGAGCACGGCGACCGGTGTGCCGGCGGGGCGCGATTCGGCGAGCGGCACGGGCACGGATTCGCCCGGCGGCGCCGCGTCGAACCACGCGAAATCGTCGTCTCCCGCCGGCGGTGCATCATCCTTCGGCGGCATCGTATCGGTCGATGCGGGCGATGTGATCGATGCAGCCTGCGCGGACGGGCGATCGCCGTCGACTACACCGTGCGCCGGCGCCCGCGACTCGCGAGCCGGCAAACCATCGGCAGCGCCACGCGCGACGGCCGTCGGCCTGTCGCCCTGTGCCGGCGCATACGCTGCACGCACCGGCCGCTCGGCGGCGACGGCGGTACCGTCGTCGGGCGCCGCGGTTTGCGCGACGGCAGGCGCGTCGGCTGCCGCGCCTTCGTCCGCGCGCTGCCCGCGCCGCACCCAGATCTGCGCGAGGCCCAGTTCCTCGAGCGCCGCTTCACCCCACGCCATGCGCGTCCCCCTCGTCCTTGTTCAGCGTCAGACGCATCACGATCGCGTCCTCCCGGCTGCGATGCTTCGCCGGATAGTAGTTCTTGCGCCGGCCGATCGTCA
>NZ_BCPP01001339.1:0-1398 GCF_016586125.1 Burkholderia sp. E168m23 | reverse complement strand
CGCGCTGCGCGACGGCACGCTCGTCCGTGTGCTGCCCGCGCATATCCTGCAGAAGATGAACGTGTATGCGCTGTACCCGTCGCGCCGCTTCGTCGATGCGAAGGTGCGGACCTGGGTCGAGATGCTGCGTGCGCAGGTGCCGACGATGATCGCGCGCGACGTCGAGATGCTGAACGCGATCGACCGCGAACCGCAGGCCGCCTGAACGCAGGCCGTCTGAAACCCGCTCGCGCATCGGCGCGCGGCGGGTTGCTTCATGCAAACACCCGATACGCATCGCTCGCCACGCATGCGTGATGCGAGCGACGCGCATCGTCACAGCGCGGGCCTGGCCGCCGCGCCCGATTCGGTGGCCGGCTCGCCGGCCGGGCCGTAGGCGGCCCGCGCCGCTTTTCGCTCGGCGAGACGTTTCGCCTGCAGCCGTTCCTGCGCCGCGAGGATGTCGTCCGGATAGTTGCCGATTTCACCGCGCGCCGGGTTGTAGCCGACCGATTCGAGATCGATCAGCTCCTGCAGCACCTGCGCGCGCGTGACGGGCGACTTCGCCTGCTGGGCGAACGACAGGACCGGTGCGGCGAGCAGGACGGCAGCGGCGGCGGTAACGACGAGCGATTTCACGTGGTTCTCCTGAATACGGGGTGGGTGGCCGGATCGACACGCCGCACGCGATGCGCGGCTCCGACCTTCGACGTCAGTCTACGCAGCAGGCCGATGCGCAAACACCCCGAATCCAGGAGGGCTGCCTTCCAGAAGCAACAACATTGGCGCGGTCGCCCGCACCGGGCGAAACCGTGAGCGCACACGGGCGCCGTGCATACGGGCGACGTCGCGCGCTGCCGGTCAGAACCGCGTGCGCATGCCGATCGTGCCGACGACCTGGTTCGCCGTGCTCGATGCGCCGCCCGACGTGTTGATGAACGCCTGGTAACCGCGGCCCGACGCGTGCTGAAACATCGCTTCCGCGTACAGGTCGGTGCGGCGCGACAGCTTGTACACGGCCTGCAGGTTCGCCTGATGCCATTTCGGGTCGGTGCCGTGCTTGCTGTCGGGATTCGACACGCTGGCGTCCGTGTACACATAGGCCGCGCCGACGCTGACGGCCGGCGTGACCGCATAGCGCACGTTCACGTCGTAGTTGTTGAACGCGATCTGGCCGCTCGAGCCGAACGCGCCCGTGTTGTCGTACTGCGAGCGCGTGTAGACGAAGCCGACGGTCGCCGGGCCGAACACGTAGCTGACGCCGCCGCCGTACGTGCGCATGCGGTCCGAGCCGATCGACCAGCCGCCCTGGTTCAGGCTCTTCGCTTCGGCCGAATCGGTCGCGCCGGGGCTCGCGCTCGTCGAACCCTTGGTACCGTTCATCTGCAGGTACGCACCGGCCAGCTTCAGCGGGCCGTT
>NZ_BCPP01001338.1:0-1398 GCF_016586125.1 Burkholderia sp. E168m23 | reverse complement strand
GGCAATCCGGTTTCGTCGCCGTCGGCGATCAGCACGACGTGCCGCACCGTGTCGAGCCGGTCGCGCATGCCCGCCCACAACGGCAGGAAGTCGCGGTGAACCAGCACGACGCGCGCGCCCGAATGGTCGAGCGTATACAGCAACTGGTCGGGCGACAGCCGGACATTGGCCGTCATCAGCACCGCGCCCATCATCGGAATCGCGTGGTAGCACTCCAGGTAGCGATGGCTGTCCCAGTCCAGCACGGCGACGACGTCGCCCGCGCCGACACCGATCGACGACAGTCCGCTCGCGAGTTGCCCGATGCGATGCCGGAACGTCCAGTAATCGTGCCGAACCCGGTCGCCGTACACGATTTCCTGCTCGGGCCGCGTCGCCAGCGGCGCATGAAGCAACTGCTTGATCAGCAGCGGATACGCATGGCCGGACGGTGCCGGTTCGTCTTGCGGGTACGGGTATGACGAATGCACGAAAGTCTCCATGGGCGACCGGTCGCGCCGGTCGAGCGTGCGGCCACGATACCGGACCGGCCGGCTTTCGCATCCCCCCTGTCCGGGGGGAACGAGCCCCCGTCGAAAGCGGCGGCGAGCCGTCCGGACGCGTATCACGGCGATGGATACGGGATACCCACCCGTTCGGGGAGGCGTTCGCCGCAGAACGGCGTTGTAGGATTCATCGCAGCACGTATCGTCCCTGCGAGATACCCGTCCGCACGACCGGGACATGACCGGAACGCCAGGTCGCCGCCGCGGAATCGCCGCGACGACTCACGCAGGCGCCCACCGGCCACGCCCGCCCCATCCGAACCCATCCCCCGAGCAAGGAGCAGCCATGACTTCCGACACGACGCAGACGGACCGCACGCCCGCCGCCGACCCGGCGGAGAACAACGCGTATTTCCCGTCGCCGTATTCGCTGTCGCAGTACACGTCGTCGAAGACCGACTTCGACGGCGCCGATTACCCGAATCCGTACACCGGCGGCAAGTGGAAGGTCCTGATGATCGCGACCGACGAGCGCTACATCCTGATGACGAACGGCAAGATGTTCTCGACCGGCAACCATCCGGTCGAGATGCTGCTGCCGATGCACCACATGGACAAGGCCGGCTTCGAGATCGACATCGCGACGCTGTCGGGCAATCCGGCCAAGCTCGAACTCTGGGCGATGCCGAGCGATGACGAGGCCGTGCAGAGCACCTACCGCAAGTACCTGCCGAAGCTGAAGACGCCGCTCAAGCTGTCCGACGTGCTCGACCAGCATCCCGGCGCCGATTCGCCGTATATCGCGGTGTTCATTCCCGGCGGCCACGGCGTGCTTGCCGGCATTCCGCACAGCAAGGACGTCAAGCGCACGCTGCGTTGGGCGCTCGACCAGGACCGGCACATCATCACGCTG
>NZ_BCPP01001337.1:0-1399 GCF_016586125.1 Burkholderia sp. E168m23 | reverse complement strand
CGCACGGCCCAGTTGTGATGCGGGACGAACATCGCGACGGTCGCCAGTGAGAAGGCGGCGAGGAAGGTATTCATGTCGCGCACGAAGCCCGTGCGTTCGGGCGCAATCGTGCCGCGCGGCCCGCGCGAGCGGATCACGGCGAGCGCCATCAGGAACGTGGTGAGCGTCGCGAGCATCAGCGGCGCGCCGAGGATCGCGCCGACGCCAATCTCCTCGTTGACGGCCTGACTCGACGTGCCGCCGGCCAGCGCGAGCAGCGGCACCATCGTTTCGGGCAGCGCGGTGCCGACGGCCGCGAACAGCGAGCCGGTCACGCCTTCGGAAATCTTCAGGCGTTCGCCGAGATGTTCGAGCGCATTGGTGAAGACTTCGGCCGCGACGAGGATGACGATCAGCATGAACGCGAGTTCGACGAACATGAAGGTCATGCGGCACCTCCGCAGGCAGCGGGGGCGTGGGGCAGGTGAGCAGGGAGGAACATGGGGACTCCGTGGTCGGACGCTGACGAACCATGACACATCCGCCGACGTCCGACCAGGAACGACGCGATGTGCCGATGGTCTCGCCAAGCCGATCAGGTTGAACGCGCCACGGCCGCAGGCCGAGTGTGTTGACGCGTTCGCTTTCCGGGGGACGGAAAGCAGGCTACTCCCCAAAGACGGAAAGCAGTCTAGCCGAGCGGTTTTCTTTCGACAAGCCTTCGTCTCGAAAAAATATACCCCTCCACCCTATAGGGGCAGCGCTTTGGAGATATACTCCCCTACCCTATACAGGAGCCATCGATGAGTCATACCGTTCGCGAAAAACAGAAGCTGCTGAACCGCGTGCGCCGTATCAAGGGACAGGTCGAGGCGATCGAGCGGGCGCTGGAAGACGAGCGCGGCTGCAACGACGTGCTGCAACTGATCACGAGCTGCCGCGGCGCGATGAACGGCCTGCTGGCGGTCGTGCTGGAAGATCACATCCGGTCGCATCTCGTCGATGCGGACACGCCCGACGCGCACGAAGGCAGCGCGACCGAGCAGCTGATCGAGGTCGTCCACAGCTATTTCAAGTAAGCGGATCGGAACATGAACGAATTCAAGAGCCCGGCGGCCGGCGGCGCGCACAGTCACGCGTTTCTGGGCGCCGCCCATGCGCGCAACGAGCGGAAGACGTGGATGGTCATCGGCCTGTGCACGGCGATGATGATCGCCGAGATCGTCGGCGGCACGCTGTTCGGGTCGCTCGCGCTGGTCGCGGACGGGCTGCACATGTCGACGCATGCGGGCGCGATGCTGATCGCCGCGCTGGCCTATACCTATGCGCGCCGGCACGCCGACGATCCGCGCTTCGTGTTCGGCACCGGCAAGCTCGGCGACCTGGCCGGCTTCACGAGCGCGATCGTGCTGGCGATGAT
>NZ_BCPP01001336.1:0-1398 GCF_016586125.1 Burkholderia sp. E168m23 | reverse complement strand
GCTCGGCTACGTCGGGCAGTCGTTCTGCTATTTCAGCGCGCTGCAGCACGCGCAGGCGAGTCTCGTCGCGCTGCTGCTGTACCTGTACCCGGCGTTCGTCACGCTGCTCGCCGCGTGGTGGCTCGGCGAGCGCCTGACACGGGCGAAGGCCGTCGCGCTGGTGCTGTGCGTCGCGGGTTCGGCGCTGATGGTCGGCGGCGGGCACGGCGAGCCGCTCGGGATCGCGCTGGCGCTGGCCGCCGCGGTGATCTACTCGCTGTATATCGTCGGCGGCACGAAGGCGACGCGCGGCGTCGATCCCCTCGCGACCACCGCGATCATCTGCCTGTCGGCCACCGCGACGCTCGTCGCGATCGCCGTCGTGCGAACGGCGGGGTTCGGCGCGCCGCCGCGCTGGCCCGCGACGGCCGGCGGCTGGGCGTCGATGCTCGCGATCGCGCTGGTGTCGACGGTCGCGGCCATGCTTGCGTTCTTCGCCGGGCTCGAGCGGCTCGGGGCCGCGCGCACGTCGATGCTGTCGACGCTCGAACCGGTCGTGACGGTCGCGCTCGCGGCGCTGCTGTTCGGGGAAGCATTGTCGCCGCTGCAGTGGGCGGGTGGCGTCGCGATTCTGGCGGCCGTGCTGGCGCTCGTGCGCGCGGGCGGCGCGGCCGCCGACGACGCGACGGCGACATCCAACGCGTAAGCGGGGAAGGGAGCGGGCGTCGCGACGGCGCCTGCGGAACTCGCCCGCGCTGCCTGGCGCTTATTCGTTCGGCGGCGGCGTCTTCGGCCGGAACTCGCACAGCGGCTCGATCGCGCAGTGCCAGCATTCGGGCCGGCGGGCCTTGCACACGTAACGCCCGTGCAGGATCAGCCAGTGATGCGCATCCTGCAGGAATTCCTTCGGCGTGAACTTCTCGAGTGCGGCCTCGACGGCCCGCACGTCCTTGCCCGGCGCGAGCCCGGTGCGATTCGCGACGCGGAAGATATGCGTGTCGACCGCGATCGTCGGCTGGCCGAACGCGGTGTTCAGCACGACGTTCGCGGTCTTGCGGCCGACGCCCGGCAAGCCTTCGAGCGCTTCCCGATCGGCCGGCACCTCGCCGTCGTAGCGCTCGAGCAGGATTCGGCACGTCGCGACCACGTTCTTCGCCTTGGTGCGATAGAGGCCGATCGTCTTGATGTACTCGGTGACGCCTTCCTCGCCAAGCGCGACGATTTGTCGCGGGGTATTCGCGACCGGAAACATTTTCCGCATCGCCTTGTTGACCGACACGTCGGTCGCCTGCGCGGACAGCATCACGGCGATCAGCAGCTCGAACGGCGTCGAATATTCGAGCTCGGTGGTCGGATGCGGATTGAGGCTCTGCAGCGTTTCGTAGATCGCGCGTCGTTTGCTGGCGTTCATGGAGCGTT
>NZ_BCPP01001335.1:0-1400 GCF_016586125.1 Burkholderia sp. E168m23 | reverse complement strand
CCCCCCGTTCACCGCATGCACGCTGCAGCCAGCTTCCCGACCGTGATCACCGCCTGCTCGATCTCCGGCGACCACGGGCTGCTGTAGTTCAGCCGGATGAAATTCCGGTAGTTGTCGGTGATCGAGAACATGTAGCCGGGGCCAATCGTGATCCCCTGCTCCAGCGCGAGCTGATACAGCCGCATCGCATCGACCTGCGCGGGCAACTCGACCCACAGCACGTACCCGCCCGCCGGGCTCGAAATGCGCGTGCCTTCCGGAAAGAACCGCGACACCATCGCGCGCATCAGATTCGCCTGCTGCGCATACGCCTTGCGCAGGCGCCGCAGGTGATGCTCATAGCCGTCGCGTTCCAGAAACTCCGCGATCGCCAACTGCGGCAATGACGGCGTCGCCAGCGTATTCAGGAACTTCAGCTTCTCGACCTGATCGCGATAACGGCCCGGCAGCGCCCAGCCGATCCGGTACGCGGCCGTCAGGCTCTTCGAGAACGACGAACAATGCAGCACGATCCCGGTCCGGTCGTAGGACTTCAGCGAACTCGGATGCGTATCGCCGAAATACAGTTCGTTATACACACCGTTCTCGATGATCGGTATGCCGGCCTTCGTTGCGAACTCAACCAGTTCGCGCTTGCGCTCGTCCGGCATCTGGAAACCCAGCGGGTTCTGGAAGTTCGGCATCACCATGCACGCGGCGATCGGCTGCGATTTCGCGATCGCTGCCAGCGCCGCGATGTCGATCCCGTATTCCGGATGCGTCGCCACCTCGATCGCCTTCATCCCCATCCGCTCGATCGCATGCAGCATCGCGTAGAACGTCGGCGACTCCACCGCGATCGTGTCGCCCGGCTTCGCGACCGCCTGCAGGCACAGGTTGATCGCCTCCGTCGCGCCGACCGTCACGATGATCTCGTTCGGGTCCACCGACATTCCGTTTTCCAGGTAGCGCCGCGCGATCTGCCGGATCAGCCGCGGATGGCCCGGCGGCAGCCCGTCGGTCACGCCCCACAGCGACTTGTCGCGACCGGCCGCGTACGCGTAGCGGTTCAGCTTCTCGAACGGAAACAGGCTCGGGTCTGGGTACGGCGAGCCGAGCGGCACCGCGTCGTCCGTGCCGATCGAGCGCAACGTCGACAGCACAAGCCGGCTCACGTCCACCGACGACGAGATCGCGATCGGCTTCGACGGCCGCAGCTCGCGCACCGGCGCATGGCCGTCGTCACGCCGCAGGTTCACGAAATAGCCCGACTGCGGCCGGCTTTCGAGCAGCCCGCGGCTTTCCAGCAGCAGATACGCATGCAGCACGGTCGTGATGCTGATCCGGTGCTGCTGGCTCGCCTGCCGCACCGACGGAATCCGGTCGCCGTGCCGGTACACACCCTGGCGGATCAGCCGCTC
>NZ_BCPP01001334.1:0-1400 GCF_016586125.1 Burkholderia sp. E168m23 | reverse complement strand
GCGGAAACCGGCAACATGACCCGCGCGGCCGAGGCCGTGAACCGCTCGCAGTCGGCCGTGAGCATGCAGATCAAGAGCCTGGAGGACGCGATCGGCCGGCCGCTGTTCGTGCGCAAGCCGCGCAGCATCGTGCTGACGCGCGAAGGCGAGGTACTGCTGGGATTCGCCAGACGAATGCTGGCGCTGCGTGACGAAGCATGGGCAGCCGTGGTGCGGCCGGAGGTGACCGGCAAGGTCGTGATCGGCGTGCCGGACGACTATGCGTCGTCGCTGCTGCCGTCGGTGCTGAAGAAATTCTCCGCGACCTACCCGAAGGTCGAGATCCAGGTGATGGGGCTGCCGAGCAGCGCGCTCGCGCCGCTGATCAAGGAGGGCACCGTCGATCTCGTGTGCGGGACGCGCATCAAGGGGCTGTCGGGCGACTTCATCCGCCACGAGCCGATGGCGTGGGCCGCGATGACGAACGGGCCGCGTGTCTGGGAGGAACGGCCGCTGCCGATCGCGGTGTTCATGCCGGGCAGCGTCGCGCGCGAGAACGCGATCCGCAGCCTCGAACGCGCGAAAGTGCCGTACCGCACGTCGTATGAAAGCCCGAGCCTGCTCGGGCTGCTCAGCATGGTCGAGGCCGGCCTTGCGGTCGCGCCGCTTGCCCGCTGCGCGATTCCCGCGCAACTGTCGATGCTCGGCCGCTCGCACGGGCTGCCCGACCTGCCGCCGCTCGAGCTGATCCTCGCGCGCAGCACCAAGTCGAAACGGCCGCCGTGCGACTTCCTGGCGGAACAATTGATGGAAGACCTGCAACGGCAGACCGGGCAGACCGGCGACGCGTGAGCCCGCCGGCGGCCGCGCGCCGCCGCGTCACCCGTGGCCGGTCGTGCCATGCCCGGCCACGCGCAACGCCGCGTTGACGATACCGGCCACCGTGTCGACGAGCGCTTCCAGCGTGTCGCCGTGCACGTGACGCCCTGCCGGCGGAACGTGCTCGTTGCGCCGGCCGCCCCACTGCGAACCGGCCGTGACCGACAGCGTCGCGCTGAACCGCTGGCCATGCCGCCGGCCGAAGATGCCGATGCGCCGCTCGGCGACATAAGCCTGTTCGGGAAGAAACAGGCGGATCTCGACCGCCGCTTGATCGGGGTCGGCCGCACACGTATCCGCATCGAACGCCGGTGCGAATGCCTTGACGATGCGGAACGTCACGTGAGAATCCCACGCGGTGAGCGGCCCGCCGGCCGCATCGACGCGTTCGGCGTCGACCAGCCACTGATGGCGATCGGGCACGCGAATCGCCTGGCGCAGCAGCACGTCCGCCGTGCGGACCGTCACCATCAACTGCCGGGCAAGCTGCCTGCCCGACGGCAACGCCGCGGTATGCGCGCGACGGGCAGCCGGGCGCGCAA
>NZ_BCPP01001333.1:0-1402 GCF_016586125.1 Burkholderia sp. E168m23 | reverse complement strand
AAGGCGTGTCGATCCAGATCAAGTTCGTCGGATTGCTCGATGCCGTTTCGTCCGTCATGTCGGAGGAAGCCGGGGAACTGATCGGTATGGTGCCTTATCTGGGTATGCTGAAGACCAGCTTCAAGGATCGTCCTCTCGCGATACCGGCCAGCGTGCAGCGCTGCGTTCATTTCGCCGCAGCGCATGAGATGCGCTTCTATCAGCGTCTCGACAGTCTTGAGAAGACCCGTGGCGAGCAGTATCTCTACCCGGGTACGAGCTGCGATGTCGTCGGTGGCGCGCCGAGCGGGTCCCTGGGGGTCAACGCGGAGCTGATGCGAGTTCCGCTGCAAGACATGTTGCTGGAGGCGATCAAGGCGGGCGCCGCCATGGACACCATGGAAGATTTGTACCTGTACAACGCGCCGGTGTTCAAGCGCTTCAAACTCTCGGATCCGATCAAGTACGGTGGTAAGGAATTTCGAATCAAAGCGCTGGTCAATGCCTACCGCACGCTCGTCCCGCGCAAGTCCGGTGCCGATTTCATGGAACATTCGAAAGTCTTCATGCGCTGGATTGCAGCCCGCTACATGGATCCCGAATTCCGTCGCACGATTTCCGATCCCGTCGCCGACTGGAAGCGCAACATGGCCGACGCCGACCTGCAGCGCAAGACCGCGAAGTCGCAACTCGACTGGGAGCTTCAGCGAGAAGGCATCAATATGAGCATGCTGGCCAGCCGCAGCCAGGACGAGCAGGCGAAGCTTCGGGGCATGAAGGCGGCGAGCGACGCAGCGCAAAAGCGTTATGAGAAATTGATCGCGGAGGCACCGAAGGACTATTCGACGGTCTGGGAGCGTCTTGAGAAGGAAGCGGAAAAGAAGCTGCGCAGCGCGTCGTATCAGGAGGGCCTGAAGCAGTCCGTCGAGCGCATCCGCAACATGCCGGATTCGTGGGATTCCGATAACAAGGTCAGCGCGGATGCGGTCGAGGTAGCCATGCTTCCTGAAGCCGAGATGGAACTCGTGTCGGCCTGGAAAGAAGGGATCGAGGGCAAGCACCCGTTGCCGCCGGACGTGATGGCGCTGTTCGACATGCTCGTTCACGACACGTTGCTGACGAGCTGGCAGGACCATGTGCTCGCTCCGTCGCTGTACTTCCGCACGCGAGACAAGGACGAGTTCGGTTCGACCGATCTCGCCAAGGAAGCGAAGCAACGCCAGAAGGACGATCGCGTTGCTGCACGTATCGACCAGGCCGCCAAGCAGAGCCAGGAATGGGCGAAAAGCTATAAGGGTGGCGCGACGCCTCCCGTTCACTGACAACCAGCAGCCGCGCATGAAAAACGGGCGGTGACACGCGTGCCACCGCCCGTCGTGTGCCGCGCCGCTTCGCCGTTGAGCGAGCGACCGGCCGATTTCCC
>NZ_BCPP01001332.1:0-1403 GCF_016586125.1 Burkholderia sp. E168m23 | reverse complement strand
AACCGCGGCGCCGTCGGCGCGGGCATCGTCGTGATCGTGCTGATCGCAGTCGCGTTGCTCGCGCCGCTGATCGCGCCGCACAGCCCGGTCGAGCAATACCGCGACTACGTGAAGATTCCGCCCGCGTGGCTCGCCGGCGGCAACTGGCAATTCATCCTCGGCACCGACGAAGCGGGCCGCGACATCCTTTCGCGGCTGATGTTCGGCGCGCGGATGTCGTTCTGGATCGGCTTCGTGTCGGTCGTGCTCGCGCTGATCCCCGGCATCGTGCTCGGGCTGGTCGCCGCGTTCTTCCAGAAGTGGGCCGACACGCCGGTGATGCGCATCATGGACGTGCTGCTCGCGCTGCCGTCGCTGCTGCTCGCGGTCGCGGTCGTCGCGATCATCGGCCCGGGCCTCACCAACACGATGTTCGCGATCGCGATCGTCGCGCTGCCGGCCTACGTGCGTCTCACGCGTGCGTCGGCGCTCGGCGAGCTGCAGAAGGAATACGTGACCGCGTCGCGCGTGGCCGGCGCCGGCACGCTGCGCCTGATGTTCTCGCAGGTGCTTCCGAACTGTACGGCGCCGCTGATCGTGCAGGCGACGCTCGGCTTCTCGTCGGCGATCCTGGACGCGGCCGCGCTCGGCTTCCTCGGCCTCGGCGTGCAACCGCCCACCGCCGAGTGGGGCGCGATGCTGGCCTCGGCACGCGACTACATCGACAACGCGTGGTGGATCGTGACGATGCCCGGCCTGTCGATCCTGATTTCGGTGCTCGCGATCAACCTGCTCGGCGACGGGCTGCGTGACGCGCTCGACCCCAAGCTGAAACGGATGGCATGACTATGACCCAGAATCTCCTGACCATCCGCAATCTCGCGGTGAACTTCAACGGCCTGCCCGCGGTCGACCGGATCAACCTATCGGTCGCGCCGGGCGAGGTGGTGGGCGTCGTCGGCGAATCGGGCTCGGGCAAGAGCGTGACGATGATGGCGCTGATGGGCCTGATCGACGCGCCGGGCAAGGTGACGGCAGATGAAGTCACGTTCAACGGCGTGGATCTCTTGAAGGCGTCGCCGAAGGCGCGCCGCAAGATCGTCGGCAAGGACATCGCGATGGTGTTCCAGGACGCGCTGACGAGCCTGAACCCGAGCTACACGGTCGGCTACCAGATCAAGGAAGTGCTGAAGCTGCACGAAGGGCTGCGCGGCGACGCGCTGCACCGGCGCGCGCTCGAACTGCTCGACCAGGTCGGCATTCCCGATGCGAAGAACCGCATCGCGTCGTTCCCGCACCAGATGTCGGGCGGGATGAACCAGCGCGTGATGATCGCGATGGCCGTCGCGTGCAACCCGAAGCTGCTGATCGCCGACGAGCCGACCACCGCGCTCGACGTGACGATCCAGGCGCAGATCATGGAT
>NZ_BCPP01001331.1:0-1405 GCF_016586125.1 Burkholderia sp. E168m23 | reverse complement strand
TCGTGGCGCTCTGCATCGAGCACAAGCCGGTCGCGATCATCGTCCGGTACGGCAAGATCAACGCCCGCATCATGGACGCGGCCGAAAACCTGCAGGTGATTTCGAAGCACGGCAGCGGCATCGACGTGATCGATCAGGACGCGGCTGCCGCACGCGGTATCGCGGTGCGCGCCGCGGTCGGCGCGAATGCGGCCGCCGTCGCCGAGCACGCATGGGCGCTGCTGCTCGCGTGCGCGAAGTCGGTTCCGCAGCTCGATATCCGCATGCGCGAAGGCCATTGGGACAAGGCGACGCACAAGTCCGTCGAACTCGACGGGCGCACGCTCGGCCTCGTCGGACTCGGCGCGATCGGCCGGCGCGTGGCCGCGATCGGTGCGGCGTTCGGCATGAAGGTGCTCGCGTTCGATCCGTTCGCGAAGGAAGCGCCCGCCGGTGTGAAGCGCGTGGCGCTCGACACGCTGTACGCGGAGTCGGACGTCGTGTCGCTGCATTGTCCGTTGACGGCCGACAACCGCCGGATGCTCAACCGCGACACATTCGCACGTTTCAAGCGCGGGGCGATTCTGGTCAATACCGCACGCGGTGGCTTGATCGACGAAGCCGCGCTTGCCGACGCGCTGGCGAGCGGCCAATTGCGCGCGGCCGGCCTCGACAGCTTCGATGTCGAGCCGATGACGGTGCCGCACCCGTTCCAGCAGATCCCCAACGTGATTCTGTCTCCGCATGTCGGCGGCGTGAGCGATGCCGCGTACGTGAACATGGGGAAGGGCGCGGCCGCCAACGTTCTCGCGGTGCTCGACGAACGCGCGCACAGCGCGGCTTGAACCCTGAACATCGAGGTACGCATGTTTTATCTGACGAGTCCCGACGTACGCGAAGCCGAAGTATTCACGCGCATGCCGGAGAAGTTTCGCAAGCCGGACGTCCGCACGGAATGGGCGCGCGCGAATCGCGGCGGCATGGTCACCGATTCCTTTCTCGAAGGGCCGGTCTGGGACCCGGACGGCTATCTGTTCGTCACCGACATTCCGCACGGGCGCATCTTCCGCATTTCGCCGTCGGGCGACTGGGATCTCGTCGTCGAATACGACGGCGAGCCCAACGGGATGAAGCGCTTCGACGCATCGCACCTGATCATCACCGACTACCGGAACGGCCTGATGCTGCTCGATATCGAGCGCGGTGAAATTCGCCCGCATCTCGAGCGCCGCAACACCGAGCGCTTCAAGGGCGTGAACGACCTGACGTTCGACTCGGCCGGCAACCTCTATTTCACCGACCAGGGGCAGACCGGGCTGCACGATCCGACGGGCCGCGTGTATCGGCTGTCGCCCGACGGCAAGCTCGACATGCTGCTCGGCACCTGCCCGAGCCCGAACGGGCTCGTCCTGTCGCGCGACGAGAA
>NZ_BCPP01001330.1:0-1408 GCF_016586125.1 Burkholderia sp. E168m23 | reverse complement strand
GATGTCGTCCGCGAGTTTTTCATAGAGTTTCATCGTGCGTCTCCTGCCGGCGCGCGCCGCCCCGCCGCCGCCGCCCCGTGTGCGCCCGATACGCACGCGTTGCACGTGTTTCGCCCGCCGACCGGGCCGTCGTGATTCCTGATCTTTCCCTCCGGTTTTGCCTTTTCCATCGCACTGGCTCTCTCTTGAAGATGCGCCGGCAGGGTTCCCGGAACAGCGGGATCTGCAGCACTGTGCACTTGATGATCGAATCTTAAGAGAAGAACAGTTGGGGCCGAGTACACACATCGAGCCTGCGGACAAAAGTACAGTTCGGCGCGAATCGAGCATTCTGGGAAAACTGTACGTCTTATGAAATGGCCGGACGGCCGGTTGGCCAGTGGGCCGGCACAGCGCGGCCGGATCGGCCCGGGACGCCCGCCGCACGGGCCTTCGTCCGGTCGGACCCATGGGAGCGCAATACTGGTTTTCGTGGTGAGCGCCCCACCATGCGGTACACGATCGAATCTGTAGCCGGCGTCGGCGGTGCGATGCACGCCGTCCGATCAGTACAGAAGTAATCGCGCCAGAACGGCGCGACTGTCCAGAAGTGCACACCTGTCTGATCGCACCCTCGTTGATCTGCTCGTCGCAAGACTGACCGACACGACCGCCAGCGCGCGCTTCACCGGCATCGCGCGCGCTGAGCGCCGCTGCCGATCGGCGAACCCGATCCGGTCGTGTTCCCGGAAGTCGCGCGTGCGGTCGATCTGCTCGTCAGCGTGGCCGCGTTCGCGCTCGACGACGATGCCACCCGCGCGGCGGCTAGACGGCTAAGGCCCGCGCGACGGACCCGGTCCGCCAACGCGGTATCGAGACGCGACGCTGGGCGCCTGAACCGGTTGTCGGACTTGCCGCGGGGCGTGATGGCGCAACATCGCAGGCATGTGCTGTCGCTCGTATTCGCCGAACCGGTTGCGCAAGGGAGGATCACGATCGACGAACGCCACGTGCGCGCCGGCGCGTGGTCGTTGCATTGCGCGACCGGCCGCGCGACGCGTGACGCGCGACGGCGAGCCGGTCGAACCGGCGATCGCGCCGCCGCCGTCGCTGCTGCGCGCGGTGCCGTGGCTGCCTTGTGACGAAGCGCTGCTGCAGCGGATCGTCGACGTCGTCGCGGGGTGGCTCGACTGAGCCGGCGCCGTCAGATCGAACCGAACAGCGCGCGCGGCCGGTCCTTCAGCGTGCCGGACAGGATGCGCAGCCCGTTGACGAGTTCGTCGCGGGTGGCCGGGCACGCGAGGTTGATGCGCACGCCGTGCTCGAGTTCCGCGCGGTCGACCGCGAAAGTCGACGACGGCATCACGATCACGCCGCGCGCTTTCGCATTCGCGGCGAAGTCGTCGGCCCGCCACGGCGGCGGCAGCCG
>NZ_BCPP01001329.1:0-1411 GCF_016586125.1 Burkholderia sp. E168m23 | reverse complement strand
GGAAGCGGTGAACGGCTCGCAGCTGTACGGCGCGTCGCAGAGCGTGGCAAGCGCGCTGGGCGGCGGTTCGACGGTAGACGCAGCAGGCAAGCTGACGGCACCGGCGTACACGCTGGACGGCGGCAAGACGACGGCGAAAAACGTTGGCGACGCAGTGTCGAACCTGGACGGCCGTGTGACGACGAATGCGACGAACGTTGAGAAGCTGCGAGACGATATTGCCGAATCCGGCCTGGTGGACAAGGACACGGGCAAGGTGATCGCGGCGGTGACGTACGACCGCAAGGAAGACGGCACGGCGGATCGCGGTTCGGTGACGCTGGGTGGTGCGGGCGCAGCAGCGCCGGTGGCGTTGAAGAACGTCGCAGCAGGCGTGGATGATAGCGACGCGGTGAACGTCGGCCAGTTGAACACCGGGTTGTCCGATATGAAGCGCGAACTGGCTGAAGGCAACATCGATCTGAAGTACATCAAGGTCCGGGCCAGCGACGCACCCGCGACCGCTACTGGCGCTCAGTCTGTCGCGATCGGTTCAAAGGCCTTGGCAGGCGGTTCGAATACATTGGCGCTGGGTGCCGGTGCGCGTGCGCTCGCGAGCGGATCGGTTGCGCTGGGTTCCAACTCCGTTGCGAACGAGGCGATGACGGTGTCCGTCGGTGATGACGGGACCGAACGCAAGATCGTCCACGTGAGAGCGGGGGACGTCACAGCCAGGAGTACGGATGCGATCAATGGATCGCAGTTGTTCGAGGCGCTGGGCAAACTGAAATCCCGTGTCGCAGCTGAGCAGTCGCACCTGTTGTCTCGGGTCAATGCGCTTGCGGATTCGGACGAGTCGAATTCCCTGGTCGCGGTCGACGGTATGGGGGGGACGAACTCGGCGAGTATCAGCGGGGGCGATCCGGAGAGCACGACGGCCGCCGCGATCGGCGTGGAGGCTCATGCGGCAGGGGCAAACGCGATCGCGCTCGGGCTGAACACTGGGGCGCTGTCGGACGAATCGGTTGCGATCGGCAATATGGCGCAAACGGGCGCGGACCAGGCGTACTCGGTGGCCATCGGTTCGAAGGTGACAACCAATGGCGCGGGAGCGCTGGCGATCGGTTCGAACGCGAAGGCGAACGGCGAGAACGCGGTCGCGGTCGGCAATAACGGCATCAAGGCGATCGGTGAAAGCTCGATCGCGATTGGCAATGCCGCTGAAGCCGCAGTGGGCGCGACCAATGGCATTGCGCTGGGCACTGGTGCGAGCGTTGCGCCGAACGTGACCAATGCGATGGCGCTGGGTGCCAATACGAGCGTGGAAGGCGCGGCGAACGGTGCCGTGGCGCTGGGCGCAGGCGCCAAGGCGACGCGCGCCAATACCGTTTCGGTGGGTAACGCCGGAAGCGAGCGCCAGATCGTGAACGTC
>NZ_BCPP01001328.1:0-1416 GCF_016586125.1 Burkholderia sp. E168m23 | reverse complement strand
GCAGCGGGTTGCCCGGCAGCGGATGCGCGAGGTAGTGCGCGACGATTTCCGCGGCGACGCGCGCGGCGTCGGCCAGACGGGCCCAGCCCTTGTCGACCAGCGAGAACGCGATGGCCGGCACACCGAACATGATGCCTTCGGTGGCGGCCGCAACTGTCCCCGAATAGAGCGTGTCTTCGCCCATGTTCTGGCCGTTGTTGATGCCGGACACGACGATGTCCGGCTTCGCGTCGGCCATCCCCGTCAGCGCGACGTGCACCGAATCGGTCGGCGTGCCGTTCACGTAGAAGAAACCCGTACCCGCTGCGCGCTGCACCGACAGCGGCCGCGACAACGTGAGGGAATTCGACGCGCCGCTGCAGTTCTGCTCGGGCGCGATCACCGTAAGCTCGGCCAGCGGCTGCAGCGCTTCGCTGAGCGCGGCGAGACCGGGGGCGAGATAGCCGTCGTCGTTGCTGAGTAGGATTCGCATCCGGCGATTGTAACCGAGGAAAGATGGCGCGAGAGCGACAGTCCGGCCACCGCGGACGGGCGGGTATACGCATGGACACGCGGTGCGCCGCCGCACGACGCGGCGGCGTTCCGCGCGCTGGGGAAAACACCGGGCCGACCGGGTTTTCCGCCCAAAGAAAATCGCCTTGGGGAAACCCTCATCGGGAGGCCCGGCGCGAAGCGCGCAGGCCTCGGCGCACTCAGATCGCGCCCGCCTCGCGCAGCGCGGCAATCGCCTGTGCGTCGTAGCCGAGGCCGCGCAACACCTCGTCGGTATGCTCGCCGAGCTCGGGCCCGAGCCAGCGTGTTTCGCCCGGCGTGTCCGACAGTTTCGGCGTGATGTTCGGCAGCGGAATGTCGGTGCCGTCGGCCAGCTTGAAACGCTGGATCATCTGACGCGCGACGAACTGCGGATCGGTGAACATGTCGGCCGCGCTGTAGATGCGCCCGGCCGGCACGTCGGCCGCATTGAGCACGACGAGAGCCTCGTCGATCGTGCGCGGCGCGAGCCACGCGGCGATCGCGTCGTCGATTTCCTGCGTGCGCGGCACGCGCCCGTCGTTTTGCGCGAGCGCGGGATCGTCGGCCAGGTCGTCGCGCTCGATCGCCTTCATCAGCCGCTTGAAGATCGGATCGCTGTTGCCGCCGATCACGATGCTGCCGTCGCGGCATGCGTACGTATTCGACGGCACGATGCCCGGCAGCGACGCGCCGGTGCGCTCGCGCACCATCCCGTACACGCCGTACTCGGGCACCACGCTTTCCATCATGTTGAAGACGGCTTCATACAGTGCAACGTCGACCACCTGCCCCGCGCCGCCGTTGACCTTGCGGTGATGGAGCGCCATCAGCGCGCCGATCACGCCGTGCAGCGCCGCGATCGAGTCGCCGATCGAGATGCCGATGCGCGGCGGCGGCAGATCC
>NZ_BCPP01001327.1:0-1421 GCF_016586125.1 Burkholderia sp. E168m23 | reverse complement strand
GCATAACTTCGTATAGCATACATTATACGAAGTTATACGAGCACGCCCGTGACCGTGCTGCGCGGGCGCTTGCAGGGGCTCGCCGAAGGTGTGTTCACGCCGAGCGATGCGCTGTACCGCAGCCTGCTCGTGCAGGTCGAAGGGCTGACGCGGCTGATCGAGGATCTGCGCGTGGTCAGCCTCGCCGACAGCGGCCATCTGAGCATCGAGATCCGCGACACCGACCTGGCCGCCGAGGTGCGCGCCGTGGTCGACGTGTTCGCGCACGCGCTGCAGGCCGCCGGCCAGCATCCGGTGCTCGATCTCGACCCGCGGCGCATGTGCTGCGACCCGGTGCGCATCCGCCAGGCGTTGCTCGCGTTGCTGGAAAACGCACGCCGCCACGCGGTGCCGGGCGCGATCCGGATCCAGACCCGCATCGAAGACGGCATGTGCCGGCTGCGCGTCGAGGACGACGGCCCCGGTATCCCGGCCGAGTTCGCGCCGCACGTGTTCCAGGCGTTCCGGCGCGTCGACGAGTCGCAACCCGGCGGCACGGGCCTCGGGCTCGCCGTCGTCGCGGCGATCGCGCATGCGCATCGCGGCGCAGCGCTGTGCGTGCCGACCGGCGCCGGCGGCACGCGGTTCGAGGTGCAGTGGCCCGACGATCTCGTGCCGGCGCCCGAAAGCGAGCGGTTCCCGGCGTAACCTGGCGCCGTTACTCCGTTACGCCGCTACACCCTCACGCGCGCGATTCGCGCCCGACCTGGTCGAGCGGCGGGCTGAACCCGAGCACCGTGTATTCCATCGCCGATACCGTCCCGGTCCCGGCCGCGCCCTGCACGACCACCGTGCGCACCGCGCCGGCGCGGTCGAATTTCAGCCGCGTGCCGACGGTCGCGTTACGCAACGCCTCCAGCTCCTCGATCCGCGCGATCGCCAGCTTGCGTACCGCGCCGGACACGTACACGGGCAGGAACGCCAGCGCGATGAAGATCGACACCGCGTCCTTCGACACGCTGTCCAGCACCGGCCGACCCGACATCACGAGCGACAGCGACGTCGCCGCGACGAAGATCGCGAGCACGGTCGCACCGACACCGAGCGACGCGAGCCGCTCGGCCGCCTTTTTCATGCGGGCCTTCACGAGCGCGCGGGCGGTTTCGGACGTCATCAGCCATTCGCGCTGCGCACCGTAAAACCCGGCGATACCGAGGAACAGCGTCGCGGCCGCGCTGACCGCGATGCTGGTGTACAGCGCGCCGGCCATCACGCAGACGAATTCGAGCACGAACACGATCGCGAGCGGGCACAGCAGCAGACGGAACGAATAGCCGTCGCGGCCGTGTCCGCGGACCCACCATTTCACCGGCGCGAGCTGCCAGAAGCGGCTCTCCGGGCGGAGCGAAAGTTCGTCGTCAGTCAATGCTTCACCTGTGGGT
>NZ_BCPP01001326.1:0-1423 GCF_016586125.1 Burkholderia sp. E168m23 | reverse complement strand
CCTGATCCTGCCGGGCGGCACCGCGAAGATCGGCACGCACGAATACAACGTGCAGATGAACGGCAGCACGCAGACCGTCGCCGCGCTGAACGATCTGCCGGTGAAGACGATCGGCGGCACCGTCGTGTACGTGCGCGACGTCGCGCACGTTCGCGACGGCTACGCGCCGCAGACCAACATCGTGCGGGTGGACGGCAAGCGCGCGGCGCTGCTGACGGTCGAGAAGACCGGCAGCGCATCGACGCTGACGATCATCGACCAGGTGAAGGCGATGCTGCCGAAGATCGCGGCCGGGCTGCCGAAGGCGCTGCACATCGCGCCGCTCGACGATCAGTCCGTGTTCGTGAAGGCGGCCGTTCAGGGCGTCGTGCGCGAAGCGCTGATCGCCGCGTGCCTGACCGCGCTGATGATCCTGCTGTTCCTCGGCAGCTGGCGCGCGACGCTGATCATCGCGATCACGATCCCGCTCGCGGTGCTCACGTCGCTGCTCGCGCTGTCCGCGCTCGGCCAGACCATCAACATCATGACGCTCGGCGGGCTCGCGCTCGCGGTCGGGATCCTCGTCGACGACGCGACCGTCGCGATCGAGAACATCACGCATCATCTCGAGCTCGGTGCGCCGCTCGAGGAGGCCATCCTGACCGGCTCGGGAGAGATCGCGGTGCCGACCTTCGTGTCGACGCTGTCGATCTGCATCGTGTTCGTGCCGATGTTCCTGCTCACGGGTGTCGCGCGCTATCTGTTCGTGCCGCTCGCCGAAGCCGTGATCTTCGCGATGATCGCGTCGTACTTCTTCTCGCGCACGCTGGTGCCGACGCTCGCGATGGCGCTGATGCGCGCCAAAGGCAGCGGCCGGCCGCCGCGCGGCGTATTCGCACCCCTCGTGCATGTGGCGCGCTTCCAGGCCGCGTTCGAGCATCGCTTCGAGGCCGTGCGGCTGCGCTATCGCGCGCTGCTGTCGGCGGCGATCGCGCGGCGCCGCCGCTTCGCGGCCGCGTTCCTGCTCGCCTGCGTCGCATCGACGGGCCTCTACGCGTTCGCGGGGCAAGACTTCTTCCCGTCGGTCGACACCGGCGAGATCCGCCTGCATCTGCGCGCGCCGACCGGCACGCGGATCGAGGAAACCGCGCGGCTCACCGACGAAGTCGAAGCGAAGATCCGCGGCGTGATTCCGGCGAACCAGCTCGCGGGCGTGCTCGACAACATCGGCGTGCCGGTGAGCGGGATCAACCTGACGTACGACTCGTCGGACCCGATCGGCACCGAGGACGCCGACGTGCTCGTCACGCTGAAACCGGATCATGCGTCGACGGCCGCGTACGTCGCGAAGCTGCGCAACGTGCTCGCACAGTCGTTCCCCGGCGTGACGTTCGCGTTCCTGCCGGCCGACATCGTCAGCCAGATCCTCAACTTCGGGCTGCCC
>NZ_BCPP01001325.1:0-1428 GCF_016586125.1 Burkholderia sp. E168m23 | reverse complement strand
CGCTGAAGCTGCCGGACATCGAGCACCTCGTATAACTTCGTATAATGTATGCTATACGAAGTTATTACGGATCGCGCACGCGTAGCCCGCGAGCAGCCCCGATTTCGCGAGTGCATAGGTGCCCGTGCACAGGCTGCCGAGCGGGATGCCCGAGCGCGCGAAGCGGCGCAGGGTCGACAGATGGGCGGGCGTGGTCGCGCGCTGTACGTCGACGCCGCCGCACACGAACACGATGTCGGGCTGTCCCGCGCATTCGGCCGGGCCCGTGTCGACCGTGAGGCCGTTGCTCGCCGTGACCGGGCCGCCGTCCGGGCTGATCACCGACCAGCGGTAGAGCGGCTGACCGCTCAGGTAGTTCGCCATCCGAAGCACCTCGATCGCATTGGTGAACGCGATCATCGTGAAGTTCGGTAACGGCATGAACGCGAAGTGGGACAGCGACGCTGTGCGGTCGGGCGACATGGGGAGCGTTCCTTGAATCTCTAATAGCTTTTGGCCCGGGGCACGGATCGGGCTGCGGTATTGTGTGAGCGAGTGCAACAAGCGTGCCATACGGCTAAACCCTAGCTCCATACGTTGTCTGGGCATCGGGCCGTTGTTGCACTGCACCGTATCCGGGAGACGCCGCACGCGAACGTGCGGCAAACGCACTGCCGGTGTGCGTGTCCATAGGTGAACAGCCCGCACCGTTTCCGGCGGTCATACCGAAAAGCACGACCGGTCACTTGTATAAAACGGACGTGCATGGCGGAAAAGGCAAAGAACGCGTCTAAATTCATCAATCCGCCGAAAATCCGAACGACAAGAATAGAGCCGTCGGCAGCCTTGCACTGGAAGCATGGGAAACCCAGGCACGGCGGGCCTTGAGCTTCGGTTGCAGCCCTTTATTCTTCGTCACGGACGCACTATGTCGAACACCCAGCCTTTCTTCTCGCAGCCCCTTGCCGAGCGCGACGCGCCGGTGCGCAGCGCCATCCTGAAGGAACTCGAGCGTCAGCAGTCGCAGGTCGAGCTGATCGCGTCGGAAAACATCGTGTCGCGCGCCGTGCTCGAGGCGCAGGGCTCGGTGCTGACCAACAAGTACGCGGAAGGCTATCCCGGCAAGCGCTACTACGGCGGCTGCGAATTCGCCGATGAAGTCGAGGCGCTCGCGATCGACCGCGTGAAGCAGATCTTCAACGCCGGCTATGCGAACGTGCAGCCGCACTCGGGCGCGCAGGCGAACGGCTCGGTGATGCTCGCGCTGGCGAAGCCGGGCGACACGGTGCTCGGCATGTCGCTGGATGCCGGCGGCCACCTGACGCACGGCGCGAAGCCGGCGCTGTCGGGCAAGTGGTTCAATGCCGTGCAGTACGGCGTGAACCGCGACACGCTGCGCATCGACTACGACCAGGTCGAGGCCCTTGCCCACGAGCACAAGCCGAACCT
>NZ_BCPP01001324.1:0-1432 GCF_016586125.1 Burkholderia sp. E168m23 | reverse complement strand
GGCGTAACGTCGAGACGGCCGTCGATCTGCTGCAGGTCGATCGCGTCGATCACGGTTATACGATCGTCGACAACCCCGAGCTGTGCGCGCGCTATGCGGAGCGCGGGATCGTCTTCACCGTCGTGCCGACGAATTCGTACTACCTGCGCACGCTGCCGCCGGAGCAATGGGCGGAACTGCATCCGATGCGCAAGATGCCGGGGCTCGGATTGAAGATCCATCCGAACACCGACGATCCGACGCTGCACAAGGTGAACCCGTCGGAAGCGTGGGAGTTGATGTTCAGCCATTTCGGCTTCACCGTGGCCGACCTGAAGCAGTTCATGCTGAACGGGATCGACGGCGCATGGGTCGACGACGCGACGAAAGCCGCGTGGCGTGCGGCATGGGCGCCGGAGTTCGATGCGCTCGCCGCAACGCTCGCGGCGGGCTGAACGCGTTTCCTGGCTCAGCCCGCCGCCGGCACGATCATCGGAAGAAGCGCAGCCAGTCGAACAGGCCTGAATGCTGCGGCGCGCGCCGCTTCGGCGCTGGCGCGCTGCGTGGCCGGAAATCGGGCGAGAACTGCACATGCGGATCGATTGCCCGCGCGCGCAGCGCCGCATCGTAGAACGACCCGACGATCGGCAGCGCACTGTGCGCGCCCGCGCCCCAGTAGTCGCTGCGCAGCGTCACGCTGCCGTCGTCGAAGCCGACCCACGCGCCGGCCACCAGTTGCGGATGCATCAGGATGAACCAGCCGTCGGTGTTGTCCTGCGTCGTGCCGGTCTTGCCCGCGACGTCGATGCGAATCCCGTAGCGCGAGCGGATGTCCGCGCCGGTCCCGTAATCGACGACGTCGCGCATCGCGTCGACGAGCGTCAGTGCGGCGGGCGCCGACAGCGCGCGTTCCGGCGGCGCGCTGCCGAATGCGGCGAGCACCTTGCCGTCGCGATCCTCGATGCGCGTGATCATCTGCGGCGCGACGTACACGCCGCGATTCGCGATCGTGCCGTACGCGGACACCATCTCTTTCAGCGTGACCGGGCTCGTGCCGAGCGCGAGCGACGGCACCGCGTCGAGCGGGCTGTCGCGCACGCCCATCGCGCGGGCAAGCTGCGCGACCTTCGCCGCGCCTTCCCGCTGCATGACCTGCGCGGTGATGCGGTTGCGCGACAGCGCCAGCCCGTCGCGCAGCGTCATCGGCGCGCCGGTCGGCGGCTCCGCATCGGTCGGCCACCACACGGCGCGGCCGTCGATCGGGATCGCGACGGGGCCGTCGACGAACGTGTCGCTCGGCCGCATGCCGTCCGCGAACGCGGCGCCATAGACGAACGGCTTGAACGTCGAACCCGGCTGACGCCGTGCCTGTACCACATGATCGAACGGCTCGCTGCCGAAATCGGGGCTGCCGACCCACGCACGGATCGCGCCGTTGCGCGGATCGATCGCG
>NZ_BCPP01001323.1:0-1432 GCF_016586125.1 Burkholderia sp. E168m23 | reverse complement strand
GAGCGGCGCGCGCGCGAATCGGCGGCGCTCGTGTACAGGCGATCCTTCAGCACGTCGAGGTAGAAGCCGCCGAGGTCTTCCGAGCAGTACGTCTGCAGCTTCGCGACGACCGGGTGGAATTCGTACTTCTCGTAGTGGCCGAGCAGCTCCGTCTGCAGTTGCTGCGAGAACGCGACCGCATAGCGGTCGATCTCGAGCCACTCGTCGACCGGCACCGCGTGCTGCGCGAAGTCGAAATCCGACAGGTTCGCGAGCAGGAAGCGCAGCGTGTTGCGGATGCGGCGATAGCCTTCCGTCACGCGCTTCAGGATTTCCTCGGAAATCGCGAGCTCGCCCGAGTAGTCGGTCGACGCGATCCACAGGCGGATGATCTCCGCGCCGAGGCGGTTCGCGACTTCATGCGGGTCGATGCCGTTGCCGAGCGACTTGCTCATCTTGCGGCCTTCGCCGTCGACCGTGAAGCCGTGCGTGAGCAGGCCCTTGTACGGCGCGCGGCCGTCGATCATCGATGCGGTGAGCAGCGACGAATGGAACCAGCCGCGATGCTGGTCCGAGCCTTCGAGGTACAGGTCGGCCGGGAACTGCAGCTGATCCTTGTGCGAGCCGCGCAGCACGTGCCAGTGCGTCGTGCCCGAGTCGAACCACACGTCGAGCGTGTCGCGGTTCTTTTCGTACAGGTTCGCGTCGTCGCCGATCAGCTCGCGCGGGTCGAGCGATTGCCATGCCTCGATGCCCGACTGTTCGACGCGCTTCGCGACTTCCTCGAGCAGCTCGAGCGTGCGCGGGTGCAGCTCGCCGGTTTCCTTGTGCACGAAGAACGCCATCGGCACGCCCCACTGGCGCTGGCGCGACAGCGTCCAGTCCGGACGGTTCGCGATCATGCTGAACAGGCGCTGCTTGCCCCACGACGGATAGAACGCGGTCGCGTCGACGCCTTCGAGCGCCGTTTCGCGCAGCGTCTTGCCGCCGTCTTGCGGCGTCACGTCCATGCCGGCGAACCACTGCGACGTCGCGCGGTAGATGATCGGCGTCTTGTGGCGCCAGCAGTGCATGTAGCTGTGCGTGTACTTCTCGCTGCGCAGCAGCGAGCCGGCCGCGTTCAGCGCGTCGACGATCTTCGGGTTCGCATCCCAGATCGACAGTCCGCCGAACAGCGGCAGCGATTCGATATAGCGGCCGTCGCCCATCACCGGGTTGATGAAGTCGGAATCGGTCATCCCGTGCGCCTTGCACGACATGAAGTCTTCAATACCGTACGCGGGCGACGAGTGCACGACGCCGGTACCGGTGTCTGTCGTCACGTAGTCGCCGAGGTAGACGGGCGCGGTGCGCTTGTAGCCGGGGTGGGCCGATGCGAGCGGGTGGTGGAAGCGCAGGTTCGCGAGCTTCACGCCGGGCGCGGTCGCGACGACGCGGCCCGTGAGCTTGAAGT
>NZ_BCPP01001322.1:0-1438 GCF_016586125.1 Burkholderia sp. E168m23 | reverse complement strand
TGAATCATTCGCGCGCCGAGGAACTGCGCGCGAGCCTCGACCAGATCTACCGGATCGCGCGCTTTCGCCTCGACGACCTGATCGACGCCTGACACCGTCGCCCGACGCGGCCGCCGGACATCGCAATCCGGTCCGCTGCGTCGCGGCGGCCCGATCGCCTCACTGAAACAAGGAAACATCATGGCTGTTCCGCTTCTCGATCCGAACGCACCCGATTTCACGCGGCGCTACGTGAATCTTGCCGACCCGCGTCTCGGTGCGCAGGCGCTCGAGGCCAGCGACGATTTCTTCGCGCCGAAGGACCGGATGCTGAACCCCGAGCCGGCCGTCTTCATCCCCGGCAAGTACGACGACCACGGCAAGTGGATGGACGGCTGGGAAACGCGCCGCAAGCGCACGACCGGCTACGACTGGTGCATCGTCAAGCTCGCGCGCCCGGGCGTGATCAAGGGCTTCGACATCGACACGAGCCACTTCACCGGCAACTTCCCGCCGGCCGCGTCGATCGAGGCCGCGTTCGTGGCCGACGGCGCACCGACGCAGGCGACCGAGTGGGTCGAGATCGTGCCGTCGACGACGCTGCAGGGCAACAGCCATCACTACGTCGAAGCGAACGATGCACGCTCGTTCACGCACCTGCGCGTGAACATCTACCCGGACGGCGGCATCGCGCGCCTGCGCGTGTACGGCCAGCCGCAGCTCGACTGGGCCGGCGCGAGCGCGACCGAGCAGTTCGACCTCGCGGCGATGGAAAACGGCGGTTACGTCGTGGCCGCGAACAACCAGCACTTCGGCGTCGCGTCGAACCTGCTGCTGCCGGGCCGCGGCGTGAACATGGGCGACGGCTGGGAAACGCGCCGCCGCCGCGAACCGGGCAACGACTGGGCGATCATCGCGCTCGCGCAACCGGGCGTGATCCGCAAGATCGAAGTCGATACCGCGTTCTTCAAGGGCAATTACCCGGATCGGTGCTCGATCCAGGCCGCCTATGTGTCGGGCGGCACCGACAGCTCGTTGATCACGCAGTCGATGTTCTGGCCGGTGCTGCTCGGCGAACAGAAGCTGCAGATGGACAAGCAGCACTACTTCGAACACGACATCGCGTCGCTCGGCCCCGTCACGCACGTGCGACTGAACATCATTCCGGACGGCGGCGTGTCGCGCCTGCGCCTGTGGGGGACGCTCGACAAATGAAGACGCTTGCCATCGAACCGCTGACCAAGGAAGCCTTCGCGCCGTTCGGCGACGTGATCGAAACGGCAGGGGCGAAGCAGATCCCGATCAACCTCGGCACGACGATCCGCTTTCACGATCTCGCGAAAGTCGACGTGACCGATGAAGGCGGCCGCACGCTCGTCAACCTGTTCCGCGGCCAGCCGCGCACGCTGCCGTTCGAAGTGAAGATGCTGGAGCGGCATCCGCTCGGCAGCCAGGCGTT
>NZ_BCPP01001321.1:0-1440 GCF_016586125.1 Burkholderia sp. E168m23 | reverse complement strand
GCTCGCCCGCTCCTCGCGCATCTGGTCGCGTGCCTTGCCGAGACAGTGGTTGACGAAGAACTTGCTGTAACAGTCGTGCTCCGCCACCGCATAACGATAATCGTTTTCCGCGGAGCGTTGATTGAGCACTTTTTGACGGGCGTCGAAATCCGGGGCGGTGGAGGCTGCAACGGGCGCGGACACGACGGTGTCCGGCGCGCTGGCGCCAGTGGCCTGCGCAAATGCACCGGAAGGCCCGGCAGACAAAGCCGCGGCGAGCGCTGCGCCGAGCGCGACGAGAGAAATGCGGGAAGTTGGCAACGTCGTAGGAAAGCTGCGGGACATGTGTCAAATTCTATCACCCCCGGCTGGACGCTCCGCCATTTATGGCAAAATGCCCCGCTTCATTCACCCGCGGCCTCTGGCCCGTCGGGCAGCCCGCCGCTTCGGGGCTGCCGGCCCGCGCCGCGATTTCAGCAGGCAGACAGACCATCCACGACATGACGGAAACCGTAGCACTCAAGATCGTACAGCGCATCGCCACCGAACTGTCCGTCCAGCCGCGCCAGGTCGCGGCGGCCGTGCAACTCCTCGACGAAGGCTCGACCGTTCCGTTCATTGCCCGGTACCGCAAGGAAGTGACCGGCAATCTGGACGACACGCAGCTGCGCAACCTCGAGGAACGCCTCCTGTATCTGCGCGAACTCGAGGATCGCCGCGCCGCGATCCTGTCGAGCATCGACGAACAGGGCAAGCTGACCGACGAACTGCGTGCCGCGATCGACGCGGCCGACAGCAAACAGGTGCTCGAAGACCTTTATCTGCCGTACAAGCCGAAGCGCCGCACGCGCGCACAGATCGCCCGCGAAGCCGGCCTCGAACCGCTCGCGCAGGCGCTGCTCGCGAACCCGCTGCTCGACCCGCAGGCCGAGGCGGCCGCCTATGTCGACGCCGACAAGGGCGTCGCCGACGTGAAGGCCGCGCTCGACGGCGCGCGCGACATCCTGTCCGAGCAGTTCGGCGAGACGGCAGAGCTGCTCGGCAAGCTGCGCGACTACCTGCACAACCAGGGCGTCGTGTCGTCGGCCGTCGTCGAGGGCAAGGAAAACGAGGAAGGCGAGAAATTCCGCGATTATTACGACTACGCGGAAACGATCAAGACTGTGCCGTCGCACCGTGCGCTCGCGCTGTTCCGCGGCCGCAACGCCGGCGTGCTGACGATCAAGCTCGGCCTCGGCGAAGAGCTCGACGCGCAGGTGCCGCATCCCGGCGAGGCGATGATCGCGCGCCATTTCGGCATCGCGAACCAGAATCGCCCGGCCGACAAATGGCTGTCCGACGTCTGCCGCTGGTGCTGGCGCGTGAAGGTGCAGCCGCATATCGAGAACGAACTGCTCACGCAGCTGCGCGAAACGGCCGAAACCGAAGCGATCCGCGTGTTCGCGCGCAACCTGAACGACC
>NZ_BCPP01001320.1:0-1445 GCF_016586125.1 Burkholderia sp. E168m23 | reverse complement strand
CCTGGTACTGCAGTACGCGCGCAAGAAGTTTCCGCACGTGTCGTTCGAACGCGTGTGCGCGGGCCCCGGCATGGAGATCATCTATCGCGCGCTCGCGGCGCGCGACAAGAAGCGCGTCGCCGCGACCGTCGACACGGTCGAGATCGTCGAGCGCGCGCATGCGGGCGACGCGCTCGCGCTCGAGACGGTCGAATGCTTCTGCGGGATTCTCGGCGCGTTCGCGGGCAGCGTCGCGCTAACGCTCGGCGCGCTAGGCGGCGTGTACATCGGCGGTGGCGTCGCGCTGAAGCTGGGCGAGCTGTTCACGCGCTCGTCGTTCCGCGCGCGCTTCGAGGCGAAGGGCCGCTTCACGCACTACCTCGAAAACATCCCGACCTACCTGATCACCGCCGAATACCCGGCGTTCCTCGGCGTGTCGGCGATTCTCGCGGAACAGTTGTCGAACCGTTCCGGCGGTGCGTCGTCGGCCGTGTTCGAGCGAATCCGCCAGATGCGCGACGCGCTGACGCCGGCCGAGCGCCGCGTCGCCGATCTCGCGCTGAACCATCCGCGCTCGATCATCAACGATCCGATCGTCGACATCGCGCGCAAGGCCGACGTGAGCCAGCCGACCGTGATCCGCTTCTGCCGCTCGCTCGGCTGCCAGGGGCTGTCGGACTTCAAGCTGAAGCTCGCCACCGGCCTCACCGGCACGATCCCGATGAGCCACAGCCAGGTGCATCTCGGCGATACGGCCACCGACTTCGGCGCGAAGGTGCTCGACAATACGGTGTCCGCGATCCTGCAGCTGCGCGAGCACCTGAATTTCGAGCACGTCGAGAACGCGATCGAGATCCTGAACGGCGCGCGCCGCATCGAGTTCTACGGGCTCGGCAACTCGAACATCGTCGCGCAGGACGCGCACTACAAGTTCTTCCGCTTCGGCATTCCGACGATCGCGTACGGCGACCTGTACATGCAGGCCGCGTCGGCCGCGCTGCTCGGCAAGGGCGACGTGATCGTCGCGGTGTCGAAGTCGGGCCGCGCGCCCGAGCTGCTGCGCGTGCTCGACGTCGCGATGCAGGCCGGCGCGAAGGTGATCGCGATCACGTCGAGCAACACGCCGCTCGCGAAGCGCGCGACCGTCGCGCTCGAAACCGACCACATCGAGATGCGCGAGTCGCAGTTGTCGATGATCTCGCGAATTCTGCATCTGCTGATGATCGACATCCTCGCGGTCGGCGTCGCGATCCGTCGCGCGTCGACGAACGGCGAACTGCCCGAAGCCGTCGCGCAGGCGAAAGCGCGCGCCAGCGACGACGAAACGGCCGACGTGCTCGACTGGCTGAGCCACGGCGCGTCGCCGGCGGCGAAGGACGTCGCGCGGGACTAGCGCATGGCGCGGCGTCAGCCGCTTCACGCGTCCCAACGAAAAAACGCCACCGGCGCATCGCGCGCGGTGGCGT
>NZ_BCPP01001319.1:0-1449 GCF_016586125.1 Burkholderia sp. E168m23 | reverse complement strand
TCGATCAGCGTGAAGCCGCGGGCAGCACGGGACGAGGGGGCGGACGCGCGGCGCATCGGCGCGTCAGAGCGGACGGCTGGTTTCATTCGCGACCACCGTCACCATCTGCGCGAGCACGCCGGCGCGGCCGGGCATGCTCACCGAAATCCGCACGCGCCGGAACACCGGATTCGGCGTGGTGCTCACGCGCTGCGTGCAGACGAGCTGCACGTTGCCTTGCGAGCAGTCGAAACTCTGTTCGCCGACCTCCGGCCACGCATGCGTGAGCCGCAGCTGCGCGAGCGCATTGTCGGCGCTCCAGCCGGCGAGCAGCCGGCGATGCAGCTCGGACGCGTTGGTCGCCATCGTGCCGACCGCGCGGATCGACGCGGCGAGCGCGACCGCGATGATCGCGAGCGCGACCAGCACCTCGATCATCGTGAAGCCGCAGGCGGAAGAAACGGGGAAGGGCAGGCGACGACGCATCGTCATTGCACCTCGTAGCGGCCGTTGCCGGTGCCGACGATCGTCGCGCTGCCGGCGGCCGAATGCAGCGTCACGCGCACCGGCGTGTCGATGCTCTCGGTGCCGAACACGACGCGGCTCGCGCGCGTGTCCGACCCCGGGTAATCGATGTCGGCGCCGGTGACGCCGCCGTCCCAGTCGCGCGGACGCAGCAGGTCGTCGCGCAGCGTGCGCCAGCCGTCGGGCGAGCTCACGTCGAACTGGAAACCGTGCGCGGTCGGCTGCCACGCGATCGGCCGCGCGCGCACCTGCGCTTCGTCGCCGGCCGTCTCGAACAGCAGCGCGATACGCTGCGCTTCCTCGCGCAGGTCGGTGCGCGGATTGCGCGTCAGCGACAGCGATGCGAGCGACACGAGCAGCCCCGCGATCACCAGCACGACCAGCATTTCGAGCAGCGTGAAGCCGCGCGTGCGACGTCGTGCCGCGCCGTGCTTCATCAGGCCGCCATCGGCACGTGCCAGTACGAACGGCACCGCACCGCGACGCACACGGCAATCGCGGCCGCAGCGGGAGGTCGTGCGAATGGCGAGCATGAAGAACGGGAATGAAACGTCGGGCCGATCAGTGCCGGCCTATTGCCACGAGCCGATGTCGGTATCGTTGCCGTCGCCGCCTTCCTTGCCGTCGGCGCCGTAGCTGAACACGTCGATCTCGCCGTGCACGCCCGGGTTCAGGTACTTGTACCCGTTGCCCCACGGATCGTTCGGCAGGCGCTCGAGATAGCCGCCGTCCTTCCAGTTGTTCGGGATCGGATCGGTGGTCGGCTTCTGGATCAGCGAATTCAGGCCCTGCTCCTGGGTCGGATAGCGGCCGTTGTCCAGACGGTACAGCTTGAGCGCCTGCATGATCGTGCCGATGTCCTGCTTCGCGGCGATGCGGCGCGCCTCGTCTGGGCGGCTCATGATCTTCGGCACGATCAGCGCTGCCAGGATCCCGAGGATCGCG
>NZ_BCPP01001318.1:0-1451 GCF_016586125.1 Burkholderia sp. E168m23 | reverse complement strand
AATCCGAAGCTCGACGCGCTGAACACGCTGGTGCTCGACGAAGCCGACCGGATGCTCGACATGGGCTTCTTCGACGACATCGCGAAGGTCGCCCGGATGTGCCCGACGACGCGTCAGACGCTGCTGTTCTCCGCGACCTATCCGGACGGCATCGCGAAGCTGAGCCAGCAGTTCCTGCGCAATCCGAAGGAGATCAAGCTCGCGGAACGCCACGACGACAGCAAGATTCGCCAGCGCTTCTATGAAGTGACCGAGGACGAGCGGCTGCATGCGGTCGGCCAGTTGCTGAACCACTACCGGCCGGTGAGCACGATCGCGTTCTGCAACACCAAGCAGCAATGCCGCGATCTGCTCGACGTGCTGCACGCGCAAGGCTTCCACGCGCTCGCGCTGCACGGCGAGCTCGACCAGCGCGAGCGCGATCAGGTGCTGATCCAGTTCGCGAACCGCAGCTGCTCGGTGCTGGTGGCGACCGACGTCGCCGCGCGCGGGCTCGACATCGCACAGCTCGAAGCGGTGATCAACGTCGACGTGACGCCCGACCCCGAAGTGCACGTACACCGCATCGGCCGCACCGGCCGCGCGGATCAGGACGGCTGGGCGCTGAGCCTCGCGAGCATGGACGAGATGGGCCGTGTCGGCGCGATCGAACAGGCGCAGAAGCGCGAGGTCGAATGGCATCCGCTCGCTGAACTGAAGCCGGCGGACGACAGCGTGCTGCTGCCGCCGATGGAAACGCTGCAGATCCTCGGCGGGCGCAAGGACAAGATCCGCCCGGGCGACGTGCTCGGCGCGCTGACCGGCGACGCCGGATTCGACGGCAAGCAAATCGGCAAGATCAACGTGACCGAGTTCTCGACCTATGTCGCGATCGAGCGCGGCGTCGCGCGCGACGCGCTGCGCAAGCTCAATGCGGGGAAGATCAAGGGCAAGCGGGTCAAGGTCCGGTTGATGGACGAGGAGTAAGCGGGCCGCGGCGCGGGCGGTCGCAGCACCGCCGGGCGCCGTCCCGTGCGTCACCTGAGTTCGGGATAGCCGTGCGTCGCGGCGGCCTGCTCGAACCGCGCAATCGTGTCGTAGTCGGCCGGCGACAGCCGGTCGAATCCCTTCAGCCTCAGCACGCGCGCCCGTTCCACATCGGCCGCAGCCGCGCGCTCGAGCGCCTCCTGCAACGCGTCCACCTGCGTATCCGCCAGCGCCGCCCGCGATGCGACGAACGGCAAGCCCGGCGCGGATGCCGTCGTGCCGATGATCCGGATGTCCTTCAGCAGATCGGGCAGCGCGTCGCGCACATACGCGAACGTCACGCAGTCGATCGCCGCGCAATCGGCCTCTCCCGAGGCCAGCGCACGCAGCACATTCAGGTGCGAACCGAACGGCGTGACCGAGCCGAAGAACCGTCCGTCGTGCGCATGCGGCGCGACCGCGTGCCGGAATGCGTTCATCCCGCT
>NZ_BCPP01001317.1:0-1451 GCF_016586125.1 Burkholderia sp. E168m23 | reverse complement strand
GGCGGGCGCGGCGGTGGCGTTCGTCGTATTCGTCCGTGTCGAAACGCGTGTCGCGCGGCCGCTGTTGCCGGTGTGGCTGTTTCGCGACCGGCGGCTGGTGCGCGCGAATCTCGCGTCGTTCGTGCTCGGGTTCTCGGGGTACAGCAGCCTGTTCTTCCTGTCGTTGTTCCTGCAGCAGGCGCAGGGCCGTGCGCCCGCCGCAGCCGGGTGGCAACTGATGCCGCAGTTTGTGATGACGGCGATCACGTCGATGCTGTTCGGGCGCATCGCGGCGCGTATCCCGTTGCGCGCGCTGATGGTGGCCGGGTACGGGTTGATCGGCGCGATGCTCGCGGTGATGGCCGGCTTCGGTGCGGCAACCCCCTATGCGGCGCTCGGCGTGGTGCTGGCGCTGCTCGGCGTCGGCATGGGGCTCGCGGTGCCGGCGACCGGCATGACCGTGATGGAGCTGGCGCCGGCGGAGCGCGCGGGCATGGCGTCGGCGACGATGAACGCGTTGCGCCAGACCGGGATGAGCCTGGGCATCGCGGTGCTCGGCAGCATGATGAGCGTGGGCGCGTTGCACCGGATGACGGTGGCGATGCACGTGGCGGGCAGTGCGCAAGCGGATACGCTCGCGCGGCAGGCAGTGATGGAGCACGTGTTCGTGGCTGGGCGACCTGACATGCTCGGCGCGTATCGGGATGCGATGACGCACGGGTTTTCGATCGCGATCCTGTGTTCCGGGATCCTCAGTATGGCGGTCGTGGTGATGTTGACGATGCGGCGTGAAAAGGAGCCGCGAACGGCCGTATCGTGCGTGACGCCTTCGCAGCCGGAACCGGAATGAGGCGGCGTTTCGGCCGATCGCCTTTTTCGTTGCGAATCGGTGCGGCAGGCGCGCCTACCGCCGCCGATGCTCGACCGCGAACTTGATCAGCTCGGCCTGCCCTTCGATCTCCAGCTTGCGCTTCAGGTTGAGCCGATGCGTCTCGACCGTGCGCACCGACAGCCCCGTCTGTTGCGCGATCTGCTTGCTCGACAGCCCTTCGGCCAGCGCGTCGAGGATGTCGCGCTCGCGCGGCGTCAAGCGGTCCAGCGGCGATGCGGTCGCGCTGGCCTGGATCATCCGCGCGGCCAGCCCTTCGCTGAAGAACGTCTGCCCGGCCAGCACCGCGCCGATCGCGCGGACGATCTCGCTTGCGGGCGAATCCTTCAGCAGGTAGCCGCTCGCGCCGGCGCGCACCGCCTGCGTCACGTATTCGATGTTGTCGTGCATCGACAGCATCAGCACGCGGATGCCCGGAAACCGCTCATGAAACACGCCCGCGAGCGTGATGCCGTTCATTCCGTTCATGCCGACGTCCATCAGCGCGAGATCGGGTTCGAGCGACTCGGCGAGCGCGAGCGCCTCGTCCGCGTTGCCGGCCTCGCCGACCACCGACAGGTCGGCCGCTTCCAGCCGCATCCGC
>NZ_BCPP01001316.1:0-1452 GCF_016586125.1 Burkholderia sp. E168m23 | reverse complement strand
CAGGTAATCGCGCGCGCTCGGCCGCGCATAGCGGTAGATGACCTGCCCGCCGGCGTCAGCCGGTTCAGCGTGCCGTGCAATTCGAGCGGCGCGCTCACCGCGTCGGCCGCCAGCATCGCGTCGTCGGCGCCGAACAGCGCCTGCTCGGTGTCGGGCCACTTCGGTGCGACGATGAGCGAGAACGGCCGCCGCTCGATCCCGTCGGCCAGCGCACGGCGCACGTTCGACGCAAGCTGCGTCATCGAACCGAGCGCCTGGTCGCGCCACACCGCCCCCGTCGCGCCGCCGGGCAGTTCGGGGCTCGCGTCCGCAATGCGCAGCGCGTGATCGTGCACGCCACCCTCGCCCGCTTCGATCAGGAGCGGCAGCACGCGCTCGGCCAGCGCGTCGCTGCCGGCAAAGTCCAGCGCGAATGGCTCGGTATCGAGTAGTTCGGCCTGTGCGTCGGCGAGCACGATGCCGAGCCGGCCGCGTAGCAACGCACGCGCCGGATGCCGCCAGAAGCGTTCGAATTCGCTGAACGCGACGGGCTCGACCGGCTCGGCCGGCAGCGGCTGCGCGAAGAACGGCTGCTCGCGCGGCTCGCCGCGCGACGCTTCGGCGGCCAGCAGCGACGCGAGTGTCGCCCGCTCGGCGTCGTACGACACGAGTTCGCTGCCCGGCTGGAAATACGCGGCCGCGAACGGTTGCAGCGGATGCTCGACGATGAACGCGCGCCGCGCGGCATCGACCGCATCCGGTGCGGCGCCGAGCCCGGCCGTGACGATCGCCAGATGATCGAGCAGCTCGTCGACGAGCGCCGCGGGCGGCAACGGCGCATTGTCGCGGATGCTGCGGCCCGTATAGGCGATCAGCAACCGGTCGCGTGCGGCGAGCAACAGGTCGAGAAACAGATTGCGCTCGTCGTCGCGACGCTGCCGGTCGCCCAGCTTCGGCAGCACGGCCATCAGGTCGAATTCATCCGCGCGCGCGAGACTCGGCAGCACGCCGTCGTCCATCCCGAGCAGGCAGACGACGCGATACGGCAGGCCGCGCAAGCTCGTCAGCGACGAGAACGTGACGCCGCCCCACGGCACCCCGCCGCGGGCCGGATCGTCGAGCGCCGCGGTGAGCCCCGCGCGCACGACGGCCGCCGGCAACGCCTCGTCCGGCGCACCTTCCGTCATCGCGGCCAGCATCGCGTCGAGCGCGTCGCGCACGCCGGCCAGCGCATCCGCATACGCGGCGCCCGAATCGAAGAAGCGCGCGAGCGTGTCGGCAAACAGCTCGCTCCAGCCGCGCGGCGTGTGCGACTCGGCGAGCCGCCGCGCGAAGCCGTCGAGATCGTCGGTGAAGCGTGCGAGCCGGCCGAGCAGTTCGGCCTCGCTGCCGGTGGCCGCCTCGATCGGCAACCACGCGCCGATCGGCGCCGCCCCTTCGGGCATCGCATAGCCGAGAAAGAGCCGCGCGAGC
>NZ_BCPP01001315.1:0-1453 GCF_016586125.1 Burkholderia sp. E168m23 | reverse complement strand
CCCCGTTACTATCTTCCTGTCCCAATAATGGGGCTTTGGCCAGCCAGGCCCGGTATGATTCCCGCCCCCAGTCGCAGTCATGATCCGGGGGGTGTTGTCGCCGGGTCTGGTGGGTGGCTGGTGATCGCTGATAGGGGTTTGGCCGGAATATTCCGACGCCGTCCGTAACGTGGATGCCGAGACTTGCCACCGTTGTTGCAGGCCAATCCGTTCACTTTGCACAAACTGCGATGCAAGACACTCAACAGCATGACGCCGTGGATGTTTTCGTCGGCGTCGACGTCGGTAAAGGCCAGCATCACGCCGTTGCACTCGATCGAAATGGCAAGCGTCTGTACAACAAGGCGCTACCCAACGACGAGGTCAAGCTGCGAGCCCTCATCGCCGAACTCAAGACTCACGGTCGACTGCTGTTCGTCGTCGATCAGCCTTCCACCATCGGTGCGCTTCCTGTAGCCGTCGCCCGCGCTGAAGGCGTACTCGTCGCCTATCTGCCCGGACTGGCCATGCGCCGCATCGCTGATTTGCACGCCGGCGAAGCCAAGACCGATGCCCGCGACGCCGCCATCATCGCCGAAGCCGCTCGCTCGATGCCGCATACGCTGCGCTCGCTTCGACTGGCCGACGAGCAGCTCGCCGAACTCACCATGCTGTGCGGCTTCGATGACGACCTCGCCGCTCAGGTCACACAGACCAGCAACCGCATTCGCGGCCTGCTTACTCAAATCCATCCGGCGCTCGAGCGCGTTCTCGGACCGCGCCTCGACCATCCGGCGGTGCTCGATCTGCTTGAGCGCTATCCGTCGCCCGCCGCACTTGCCAGCACCACCGAGAAGACGCTCGCCAATCGCCTGACCAAGCTCGCTCCTCGCATGGGCAAAGGCTTGGCGGCCGAGATCGTTCAGGCACTGAGTGAACAAGCCGTGACCGTGCCCGGCACGCAAGCCGCCACCATCGTCATGCCCCGTTTAGCCCAGCAGCTTGCGGCCTTGCGTAAGCAACGCGACGAGGTCGCCGCCGAAGTTGAGCGACTGGTGCTTGCTCACCCTCTTTGGCCGGTCCTGACCAGCATGCCGGGAGTCGGCGTCAGGACCGCCGCCAGACTCCTGACCGAAGTCGCCCATAAGGCCTTCGCTTCGGCTGCACACTTGGCGGCCTACGCTGGCCTTGCCCCGGTCACCCGGCGCTCAGGCTCGTCGATCCGTGGCGAGCATCCATCCAGACGGGGAAACAAGGTGCTCAAGCGCGCCTTGTTCCTATCCGCCTTCGCGGCCTTACGAGACCCAGTCTCACGGGCCTATTACTCCCGCAAGATCCAGCAAGGCAAGCGCCACAACCAAGCGCTGATCGCACTGGCACGGCGACGCTGCGACGTCCTGTTCGCCATGCTGCGCGACGGCACCATTTACCAACCCAAGTCAGCCCCTAACGCTTGACGAAAGACATAGGGGCA
>NZ_BCPP01001314.1:0-1459 GCF_016586125.1 Burkholderia sp. E168m23 | reverse complement strand
GCCCGGAAGTCGCGGCCGACCGCATCTCCCGCGGCGACTGCGCGCAACCGTCCGAACTGGACACGGCCACGCTCGAAGTGCCGGACGAAATCGCCGAATGGGAAATCGTTCACGTCTGAATGGCAAGCCTGCAACGACAAACGCCCCGGGCGACCGGGGCGTTTTTCTTGTGTGCCGGGCGGCGAACGGTTCAACCCGCCGCGCCGGCACATGCACGGGCTCGCGCGCTGGCGCGGCCGGCGTCAGGCGAGCGCGTCGACGATGCCGTTCAGCGTCGCGCTCGGGCGCATGGCCTGGCTCGTCAGCTCGACGTTCGGACGGTAGTAGCCGCCGATCGCCTGCGGCTTGCCTTGCGCGGCCGCCAGTTCTTCCAGGATGCGCGCTTCGTTGTCGGACAGCGTCTTCGCCACGCCTTCGAACTGCGCCTTCAGCGCGGCGTCCTCGGTCTGCTCGGCCAGCGCCTGCGCCCAGTACAGGCACAGGTAGAAGTGGCTGCCGCGGTTGTCGAGACCACCCACCTTGCGCGCCGGCGACTTGTTCTCGTCCAGGAACTTGCCGGTCGCCTGGTCGAGCGTCTTCGCGAGCACGAGCGCCTTCGGGTTTTGATAAGCGTTGCCGAGGTGTTCGAGCGACGCGGCCAGCGCGAGGAATTCGCCGAGCGAATCCCAGCGCAGGAAGCCTTCCTCGACGAACTGCTGCACGTGCTTCGGCGCGGAACCGCCCGCACCCGTTTCGAACATCCCGCCGCCGGCCATCAGCGGCACGATCGACAGCATCTTCGCGCTGGTGCCGAGTTCCATGATCGGGAACAGGTCGGTCAGGTAGTCGCGCAGCACGTTGCCGGTGACCGAAATCGTGTCCTTGCCCGCGCGGATGCGCTCGAGCGAGAAACGCGTGGCGTCGACCGGCGTCATGATCCGGATGTCGAGGCCGTTCGTGTCGTGATCCTTCAGGTAGCGTTCGACCTTCGCGATGATCTGCGCATCGTGCGCGCGCGCCGGATCGAGCCAGAACACGGCCGGAGCGCCGGTCGCGCGGGCACGGTTGACCGCGAGCTTGACCCAGTCCTGCACCGGTGCGTCCTTCGTCTGGCACATGCGCCAGATGTCGCCCGACTCGACCGCGTGCTCGAGCAGCACGTTGCCGGCTTCGTCGATGACGCGCACGACGCCGTCCGCCGGGATCTGGAACGTCTTGTCGTGCGAACCGTATTCCTCGGCCGCCTGCGCCATCAGGCCGACGTTCGGCACGCTGCCCATCGTGACCGGATCGAACGCGCCGTGCTGCTTGCAGTCCTCGATCACGGCCTGGTAGACGCCCGCGTAGCAGCGGTCCGGAATCACGGCCTTCGCGTCGTACAGCTGACCGTCCGGGCCCCACATGCCGCCCGAATCGCGGATCATCGCCGGCATCGATGCGTCGACGATCACGTCGCTCGGCACGTGCAGGTTCGTGATGC
>NZ_BCPP01001313.1:0-1463 GCF_016586125.1 Burkholderia sp. E168m23 | reverse complement strand
GGCGCGGCGGAAATGTCGTATAACTTCGTATAATGTATGCTATACGAAGTTATTACGCCTTCACGGGCGGCGTCGCGATCGGCAAGGCGATTGCCGCGCGGGCCGGCTATCGACGCATCGTGCTGGAGCTGGGCGGCAACGATCCGCTGATCGTCCTGGCCGATGCCGATCTCGACCGCGCGGCATCGCTGGCGGTGCTCGGCTCGTACCGGAATTCGGGCCAGCGCTGTACGGCCGTCAAGCGGATGCTGGTGCAGCGCTCGATCGCGCCCGCGTTCACCGAATTGCTCGTCGAGAAGACGCGCGCATGGAAATACGGCGATCCGTTCGATCCCGCGAACGAAATGGGCACGGTGATCGACGAGACGGCGGCGCGGCTGTTCGAGGTACGGGTGAACGAGGCGGTCGCGCAGGGCGCGCGCCTGCTGACCGGCAACGTGCGGCGCGGCGCGCTGTATGCGCCGACCGTGCTCGACAACGTCGATCCGTCGATGACGATCGTGCGCGAGGAGACCTTCGGCCCTGTGTCGCCCGTCATCGCATTCGATACGATCGAAGACGCGATCCGGATCAGCAACGGCACGGCGTTCGGGCTGTCGTCGGGTGTCTGTACGGACAGTACGGCGGCGGTCGTACGGTTCGTGAACGAGCTGAAGGTCGGCACGGTGAACGTGTGGGAAGTGCCGGGATACCGGATCGAACTGTCGCCGTTCGGCGGGATCAAGGATTCGGGGCTCGGTTACAAGGAAGGCGTCCAGGAGGCGATGAAGAGCTTCACGAACCTGAAGACGTTTTCGCTGCCTTGGGAGTGAGTGGATGGCGTTGACGGTGGAAGAGATCCACGGGCTGTATCGCGAGCATGGCCATGTGGCCTATAGCGGCGAACCGGTCACGCAGCTGGAGCATGCATTGCAGAGCGGCTTGCTGGCGGAGGAGTCCGGGGTGGACGAAGCGCTGGTCGCGGCGGCGTTCCTGCATGACCTCGGCCATCTGCTGAACCGTCAGGGCGACACGCCGAGCGCGCGCGGGATCGACGATCTGCATCAGTATTACGTGCTGCCATTCCTGCGTCCGTTGTTTTCCGACGCGGTGCTGGAGCCGATCCGGCTGCATGTCGACGCGAAGCGCTGCCTGTGCCGCACGGATGCCGGCTACTTTGAGAGCCTGTCGCCGGACTCGGTGCGCAGTCTGGCGTTGCAGGGCGGCGTCTTCAGTGAAGAGGAGACGGCGGCGTTCCTGCGGCGCCCGTTCGCGGAGGATGCGTTGCGCCTGCGCCGCTGGGACGATACGGCGAAGGAGGAAGGCAAGGCGACACCGGATCTCGATCACTATATGGAGATCGTCGCGCGTCAGGTGCGCGCACGTTCCTGACGATTCGGCTGCTTCTATATAAGGCGCCGCACGCGGCAGCGTGCGGCGCCTTATATTTTTTGCGAAACCCCTTGCGCTCACGGCGGGAGGTG
>NZ_BCPP01001312.1:0-1465 GCF_016586125.1 Burkholderia sp. E168m23 | reverse complement strand
GCCGGAAAGCTGCGTCGCGAAGGAGCTCGCCGACGGCACGCTCGTGTGCGCGGGCACCGGCGACTGGATCACCGAACTCGAAATCCGCCTGTATCGATCGGCGCGCAAGCGCGGGCTCGCGGCCGAGCAGCTGTGGGCCTACATCATGAACCGGCCGCGCGCGGCGATCGACGGTGCGATCGGTACTGAAGAAGCGGCCGCGCCGGCGATGCGCAGCGCACGGCGAAGCGCGGGCGGCAGCCGCTGATGGCGTATTCGCGCCGTGGATATCCATGGCGCGAATACGCGTTCTCCCGATAGCAATCGATAATCCCGTCGGACTCCGTAAAATCCCTCAACAGCTCTTAATCGATTTTCAGAACACGCAAACGTTTGCGATTCATGTCGTATTTTTTACTGTTTTCCGTATTAAGTAAGAATAATCGGCCCGCTTTTCCAGACAGAAATACCTTGTTACACAAGTTTCGATTTACCTGTAACTGACGGAATCATCAAAAACGTCGCACCCTCATTTCATGATGTGCGATCTGTATCCGGATCTTCATCGATTCGCCTTGAATACAGGCGCAATAGTTTCTTTTATCAGTCGTTATCTTTCGGCACGAACGTCGATACCTCCGACGTAATCCAAAGCGTGCTCGATCATCGCTACCGAGTAGCAATTTTCATGTTCGGCAATATCGCCTTTATTCAGCATTAAGCGATCCTCATAAATGCTTCTTTATCCTATTTAAATAGGATCTTTTCTCTTGTCCCATTCGGGCCACACGCGGTTGTTGGTTCAAAAACCATCGTGTATCAATAGCGTGTCGCAAAAAGAACGTTGGCAAATTCGACTCGGGGTCGATGCGCGTCATCGATTCCGGACGGGAGATTGCAATGTCACCCTCGCTTCGACAGCAGGCTCGCCCTTTCCTGAGCGTCGTGCTTTCCACGCTCTGCATGAACGCCATGGCCCAGACACCGGCGGCTCCGCCGCCGGCGTCCGGTCCGGGGGCAAACCGGTACGTGATTTCGTATATCTGCGGCGACGCACGGATCGACGGTACCGCGCCGCTTCCCCCTGACGGACGCCCGTACAACCTGGGCGTGTCTTTCTTGTCCGGGAGCACCGGGCAGCCCCTGTCCAACGTGCAGGTGCGCCTGCGCCGGCATGGGCGCGTGCTCGTCGAATTCAACGCCCCGGGATCGCGCTGCCTGTTCAGCGTGCCGGATGCGAGCTATCGGGTCGAGGGAACCTATCAGGGAGCCACCCAGTTCGCGATCGTCGAGACGGGCACGCTCACCACGCAGTTGCGATGGTGAACGTCGCGTCGCGCCGCCCCGCTCCGATCGCGTCATTCGGAGAACGCATCGAATCAAGGAGTCTTGAATGCGCCGTGCAGAACGACCGGACGGCTCGCCCGCCCGTCAGCCGAAACCCTCGTGGGGTCCGGGAAAGAATGCGGCGCTCAGCGTCGCTGCA
>NZ_BCPP01001311.1:0-1466 GCF_016586125.1 Burkholderia sp. E168m23 | reverse complement strand
ACGGATCTGCAGCCATGCCGACGCGCCCGAGCACGCGATCAGCAGGATCGAGAACACGAGCGACAGTCGCCGGGTGAGCGTGAGCTTCATCACGCGTCCCGCTGGCCCGGCGCGGCGAGCTTGTAGCCGCGCCCCCACACGGTGAGGATGCGCACCGGCTCGGCCGGATCGGCCTCGATCTTCGCGCGCAGCCGGTTGATGTGGGTGTTGACCGTATGTTCGTAGCCTTCGTGCTGATAGCCCCACACAGCGTTCAGCAGGTCCATCCGCGAGAACACCTTGCCTGGGTGCCGCGCGAAGAAATACAGCAGGTCGAATTCGCGCGGCGTCAGGTCGAGGCGTGCGCCGTCGACGCTCGCCTCGCGTGCGATCGGATCGATCGCCAGCCCCGCGACGTCGAGCGTGCCCGCGTCGATCCGCGAATCGCGTGCGAGCGCATCGACGCGCCGCAGCAGCGCCTTCACGCGCGCGACAAGTTCGAGCACCGAGAACGGTTTCGCGAGGTAGTCGTCGGCGCCGAGTTCGAGGCCGAGGATGCGATGCACCTCGCTCGACCGCGCGCTCGTGATGATGATCGGCGTATAGCGCGTCATCGCCCGCGCCCGCCGGCAGATTTCGAGGCCGTCGACGCCCGGCAGCATCAGGTCGAGGATCAGCGCGTCCCAGTTGCCCTGTTCGAGCAGGCGCAACCCTTCGGCGCCGTCCGCGCTGTGCACGACCTCGTAGCGCTCGTCGCGCAGGTGCAGGCTCAGCACGTCGGCGATGTCGGCGTCGTCCTCGACGATCAGGATGCGTTTCGGTTGGTCCATGGCGGTGGGCGGCGGCACGTCGGAGCGGGGCTCGGTAACGGTGATCGGCGGGCGGGCGGCCCGGGTCGAATCGCGACGGAAAGCCGCGCTGCCGTCATTGTGCAAAATTTTGCGGCGGAGAGTGATCACATTTCGTTTAACTCTGGACCCCGACGCATTCCCACCCGGAATCAAACAGGCTTGATCGCCGTGCCTTGCGTGGTCATTTCGACGAAGTGATCCGCCGGCATCGGGCGCCCGAGCAGAAAACCCTGCAGCGAGTTGCAACCGAGGCGGGTCAGGAACTGCTGCTGGGCCGCCGTTTCAACGCCCTCCGCGACGATCTTCAGGTCGAGTGCCCGGCCGAGCGCGACGATCGCCGAAATGATCGCGGCATCTTCGGTATCGTGTTCGAGATCGCGGATGAATCCCCGGTCGATCTTGAGCTCGCTGGCCGGCAAGCGCTTCAGATACAGCAAGCTTGAATAACCCGTTCCGAAGTCGTCGATGGAAATGCGCACGCCCATGTCGTGAAGCTGCTGCAGGATTCTCAAGCTGGCGTCCGCATCGCGCATCGCGGTCGATTCCGTGATCTCCAGCGTCAGGCAGTGCGGCTCCAGCGCGTGCCGCTGCAATGTGGCCTCCACGACCCGGATCAGACTCGCGTGACCGAATTGC
>NZ_BCPP01001310.1:0-1469 GCF_016586125.1 Burkholderia sp. E168m23 | reverse complement strand
GGCTCGGCGTCAGCGTCGGCATCGCGATGCTGCCGGACGACGGCACCGACATGAACGCGCTGATCGAGCATGCGGACCAGGCGATGTACGAAGCCAAGCGATCGCGGCGCACCGCGCACGCATGACGGCTGGCGCGCGCCGGCCGGGCTGTTCCCGCCGATAGCCGGCTTGCGCCGGCGCTAGCCGATGGGCGACACCGCGACCGCGATCCCGACGACGAGCCACTGCACGATCGCCACGAGCACGGCGGCCCGGCACAGCCCGACCGCGCCGCGCACGCGCGCGTCGAGCGTGCGCCCGACCTTCGCCGCATCGATCCAGCCCAGGTCGGCGAGCGCGCGGTCGAGCGCCGCGAGCCCGTCGTCGATCGACCCGGCGCCGTCCACCGCCCGGGCCAGCGCGGCGAACAACCGCCGATCGATCGCGATGCGCACCGCGTACCACAGCGCCGCGATCCCCGACCCCGTGCTGACGATGGCCAGCAGCACGCGGGCAAGCGTCGGCGCCGCCCAGCCCGTCGCGACCCACCCGCCCGCGCCGGCCGCGACCAGCGCTGCCGCGAGCGCCCATGCGCCCGCATCGAGCGCGCCGCGTGCGGCGGCAATCCTGAACGGAGCGGACGGATCGCGCATCACCCCTGCCCCGCGCCGCGCTGGCGATCGATCCACTGCTGCAGCACGGCCACGCTTTCATCCGACCATACCGCGCGTGGCCGGACCGCGCGCACCGCGGCCAGCGCTTCGCGCGCATCGGCCAACCCGCGCCGCGCGGCGAGCCACGCGGCCGCGCACAGCACGCTGCGCCCGTAGCCGAGCGCACAGCAGACCAGCACGTCGCGCCCTTCGCCGTGCAGGCGTTCGAGCGCCTCGACGGCCTGCGCGAGCTGCGCCGCCGTCGGTGCGACGAGATCGAGCTGAGGCACCGACGCATACGCGAGCGATGCGTCGGCCGCCGCCCAGCGCGGCATCTCGGCGGTCAGGTCGACCAGCGCGGTGAAGCCGTGGCGCCGGATGTCGCGCGTCATCGGCGTCCGGCCGATCGACACGCGCTCGTCGATCCGCACCGGCGCGGGCTGCCGGCGCGTCCACAGCCGCGAATTGACGAATGCGCCGACGATCGTCGGCGCGAGCAGCCCGCCGACGAAAACCGGAAACCGCCCGTGCGCATCCTTCTGGAACGCGCCGGGCGCGCCGCGCCGGTAGGCCCACGCAACGCAGGCGAGCGCCAGCGCGACCCACCCAGCCGCCAGCGCCCAGCCCGGCGCGCGCGGCACGCACGCCAGCGCCACGAGTGCGACCAGCGCGACGCCGAACGCATAGCGGCGCGCGAGCGCGCGACCGGCCGCGGACGGCGACGCATCGGCGCCCGGCAGCCGGCCCGCGGCATCGCGCAGCGGAAACAGGAACAGCGCGAGACAGCCGACGGCCGCCCCGGTCGGCACGTCGATCGTGTGATGCTGGTAAGTCGTC
>NZ_BCPP01001309.1:0-1470 GCF_016586125.1 Burkholderia sp. E168m23 | reverse complement strand
GTACCCCGCCGCGGCGTCAAACTGAGATAATCGGGCATCCGATTTTTCAGAACGACTCTGCCGCCAGCATGGCCCGAACCCAAGCCGAACCGCCAGCCAGCCAGCCCGACGCGCGCGCCGCGTGGCTGCGCGACCAACTCGAGCGGGCGAACTACGCCTACTACGTGCTCGACCAGCCGGATCTGCCCGACGCCGAATACGACCGGCTGTTCCGCGAGTTGCAGCAGCTCGAAACCGACCATCCCGAACTCGTGACACCCGATTCGCCGACGCAGCGTGTCGGCGGCGAAGCGGCCGGCGGCTTCACGCCGGTCGTCCACGATGCGCCGATGCTGTCGCTGAACAACGGCTTTGCCGACGAGGACATCGTCGCGTTCGACAAGCGCGTCGCCGACGCGCTCGCCAAGACGACCGATCTGGCCGGCTCGGTGACCGACCCCGTCGAATACGCGTGCGAACTGAAGTTCGACGGCCTGGCGATCTCGCTGCGCTACGAGCAAGGCGTGTTCGTGCAGGCCGCGACGCGTGGCGACGGGACGACGGGCGAGGACGTGACCGAGAACGTGCGCACGATCCGCTCGATTCCGCTGAAGCTGAAGGGCAAGCACGTGCCGGCGGTGCTCGACGTACGCGGCGAGGTGCTGATGTTCAAGCGCGATTTCGCACGCCTGAACGAACGCCAGCGCGCGGCCGAGCAGCGCGAATTCGCGAACCCGCGCAACGCAGCGGCCGGCAGCCTGCGCCAGCTCGACTCGAAGATCACCGCGCAGCGGCCGCTGTCGTTCTTCGCGTACGGGATCGGCGTGCTCGACGGGATGCCGATGCCCGACACGCACAGCGCGCTGCTCGACTGGTACGAGTCGCTCGGCCTGCCGGTGAATCGGGAGCGCGCGGTCGTGCACGGCGCCGAAGGCTTGCTCGACTTCTTCCGCAAGGTCGGCGAGAAGCGCGAGTCGCTGCCGTACGACATCGACGGCGTCGTCTACAAGGTCAACCGGCGCGACGAGCAGGAGCGGCTCGGCTTCGTGTCGCGTGCGCCGCGCTTCGCGCTCGCGCACAAGTTCCCCGCGCAGGAAGCGCTGACGAAGCTCGTCGCGATCGACGTGCAGGTCGGCCGCACCGGTGCGATCACGCCGGTCGCGCGTCTCGAGCCGGTGTTCGTCGGCGGCGCGACCGTGACCAATGCGACGCTGCACAACGAGGACGAAGTGCGCCGCAAGGACATCCGGATCGGCGACACCGTGATCGTGCGGCGTGCGGGCGACGTGATTCCGGAAGTCGTCGGCGCGCTGCTCGACCGGCGCCCGGCGGATGCGGCCGAATTCGTGATGCCGACCGAATGCCCGGTGTGCGGCTCGAAGATCGAGCGCCTGCCGGACGAGGCGATCGCGCGCTGCACGGGCGGGCTGTTCTGCCCGGCGCAGCGCAAGCAGGCGCTGTGGCATTTCGCGCAACGCCGCGCGCTCGACA
>NZ_BCPP01001308.1:0-1469 GCF_016586125.1 Burkholderia sp. E168m23 | reverse complement strand
TGCGACGGTGACGATCGAGAACGTGAACTGGCACCTCGAACAGGGCAAGGACACGCGCACCGCGATCGTCGACGGCGCGAAGCAGATCGTGATGCCGGCGCTGGTCTCGCTGCTGTGCATCTGCATCGTGTTCGTGCCGATGCTGATGCTCGACGGCATCTCGCGCTTCCTGTTCGTGCCGATGGCCAAGGCGGTGATCTTCTCGATGGTGTCGTCGTTCGTGCTGTCGCGCACCTTCGTGCCGATGCTCGCGCAATACCTGCTCAAGCCGCACGCATCGGCCGGTCACGCATCGGGCGAACTGGCCGCGGTAATGGACCCGCACGCGGGCCATGCCGGCGCACACGACGTCCCGCCGTCGCGCAATCCGCTGGTGCGCTTCCAGCGTGCATTCGAGCGCCGCTTCGAGTCCGTGCGCGCGTCGTACCGAATCCTGCTGGGCCTCGCGCTCACGCGCCGCAAGCCGTTCGTCGTCGCCTTCCTCTGCATCGTGGCCGCGTCCTTCCTGCTCGCACCGTCGCTCGGTCGCAACTTCTTCCCGACCATCGATTCCGGCGAGATCGCGCTGCACGTGCGTGCGCCGGTCGGCACACGGGTCGAGGAAACCGCCGCCGAGCTCGACCGCATCGAAAACACGATTCGCGGCGTGATTCCGCCCGCGCAGTTGCGCGAAGTGATCGACAACATCGGTTTGCCGAACAGCGGGATCAACCTGACCTACAACAACAGCGGCACGCTCGGACCGCAGGACGGCGACATCCTGATCTCGCTGTCGCGAGATCACGCGCCGACCGCCGACTACGTGCACACGCTGCGCGAACGCCTGCCGCGCGCCTATCCGGGCACCACGTTCTCATTCCTGCCCGCGGACATCGTCAGCCAGATCCTCAACTTCGGCGCACCGGCCCCGGTCGACCTGCAGGTGGCCGGCCCCAACCAGCAGGCCAACCTCGCTTATGCGCACGAGCTGTACCGCAAGCTGCGCCTGATCGCGGGCGTCGCCGACCCGCGCATCCAGCAGGCCAGCACCTATCCGCAGTTCACGGTGACGGTCGACCGCACGCGCGCCGACCAGCTCGGCATCACCGAGCAGGACGTGACGAACTCGGTGGTCGCGACGCTGGCCGGCACCAGCCAGGTCGACCCGACCTACTGGCTCAACCCGCGCAACGGCGTGTCCTATCCGATCGTCGCGCAAACGCCGCAGTACCGGATGACCACGCTGTCGGCGCTGCAGAACCTGCCGGTCACCGGCGCGAACGGTCAGTCCCAGTTGCTGGGCGGCCTGGCCACGATCACGCGCGGGGTCGGCAACGCGGTGGTGTCGCACTACAACATCGAGCCGCTGTTCGACATCTACGCGACCACCCAGGGGCGCGACCTCGGCGCGGTCGCGACCGACATCGACGATGTCGTCAAGGCCACCGCGAAGGNTCTGCCCAAGGGCTCGACGGTCACGCTGCGCGGCC
>NZ_BCPP01001307.1:0-1472 GCF_016586125.1 Burkholderia sp. E168m23 | reverse complement strand
CGTTGAAACCGATAATCGGCGCCTATCGCCGGCTTTCGCGTGCGACGGTCCGCCGATCGTTAATTCGCCGTTTCCGCGGCCGTATGGCGCCCCGCCTTCCGCCGCGCCGCAAAGCCTTGCGGGGCAACGCTTCCCCCGATATTTGCAAGCCCGGGATTACACCATAATTTGACCCCGATCAACCCGACGCAACATTTTCCGCGCATGCAAACACGCGCGTTATACTCCGTGGAATTCGCATCGCGCGATTCATCGGATCGTCGAATTGCAGTAGACGTTTACCTATGAATATAGGGTTTATCCGGCCGCGATCGTCGATAATCGGTGCCCGTTTTCTCAGCTGAACGGAGGGCTGGTACGGGCAGGGCTGCGCACCGGATCGCCACCGGTAGTCATACGAACAATCGCATCGGCCCGCCGCCCGGCGACGATGCCCCCGATCCACGGACCATGGCCGAAACCGACTACGCAATGCCCAGCGAATCCGGCCTGACGAGCCGTGTCGCCGCTCATCTGCGCCGGTTCCTCCTGCCGCACCTGATCTTCTATACGGGGCTGCTGATCGCGCTGATCCTGCTGCTCCTGTGCGGGATCGTGCTGTACGAAGGCCGTATCGATGCGCGCGACCGCTCGCGCAGCATGCAGCAGAACCTCGCGCTGATGGCGTCGTGGGACATCGAACGCAACATCGAGATCTATTCGCTGTCGCTGCAGGCGGTGGTCGAAGGCGCGAACGACCCCGAAGTCACCAGGCTGCCGATGCCGCTGCGCCGCCAGGTGCTGTTCGACCGTGCGACGACGGCCAAGTACCTCGGCGGCATCTACGTGCTCGACGCGAAGGGCGACATCGCGGTCGACGGCAAGAGCGACGTGCCGCGCAAGGCCAACTTCGGCAACGAGCCGTACTTCACCGTGCACCGCGCCCGCCCCGACGTCGGCCTGTACGTCAGCGATCCGTATCATTCCCGGCTGCGCGGGGGCTCGCCGAGCATCGCGCTGAGCCGGCGGATCACGCGGCCCGACGGGTCGTTCGGCGGCGTCGCGGTGATGTCGATCCGGCTCGAATATTTTCAGAACCTGTTCTCGCGCCTGTCGCTCGGCGATCGCGGTTCGGTTGCGCTGATCAACACGGACGGCAAGATGGTCGCGCGCGAGCCGTACGACCCCAAGATCGTCGGCCGCGACATCAGCCGCGCGAGCACGTTCCGGCAATTCATGACCGCCAGCGAAGGCAGCTTCGCCGATACCGCATCGATCGACGGCGTGCGGCGCCTGTACGTGTTCCGGCACCTCGACGGCCTGCCGCTCATCGTCATGGTCGCGCGCTCGGAAGCGGACACCTACGCCGCGTGGTACGACCGTGCGATCCCGATCGGCTCCGCGATGGTCTTGCTCGCGATCGGCTTCGTCGGCCTGTCGCTGCTGCTCGACGTGCAGCTGCGCAAGCGCCACCGCGCGGAAACCGAGCTGCA
>NZ_BCPP01001306.1:0-1474 GCF_016586125.1 Burkholderia sp. E168m23 | reverse complement strand
CGATCAGCGACACCGGAATCAGGATCGCGCTGATCAGGATGATGTACTGCGCGACCTGCGTCCACGTAACCGCGCGCATCCCGCCGAGAAACGAGCACACGAGAATGCCCGCGAGCCCGCAGAAGATGCCGATCGCGAAATCGACGCCGATGAAGCGCGTCGCGATCAGGCCGATCCCCTGGATCTGCGCGACCAGGTACACGAACGAACACAGGATCGCCGCGCCGGCCGCGAGCGCACGCACGGCCGTGCTCGAGAAGCGCGTGCCGAGAAAGTCGGGAATCGTGTAACGCGCGAGCTTGCGCACATACGGCGCAAGCAGGAACGCGACGAGGCAGAACCCGCCCGTCCAGCCCATCACGTACGCGAGCGCGTCGTAGCCGGTCGCGTAGAGCGAGCCGGCCAGGCCGATGAACGACGCGGCCGACAGCCAGTCGGCCGCCGTCGCCATCCCGTTGAACGCGGATGGCACGCGCCGCCCGGCCACGTAGTACTCGACGAGATCGGACGTGCGCGACAACAAGCCGATCACCGCATACACGGCGATCGGCACGAACAGGAACACGTAGCCGATCCAGACGCCCGAGCCCGTCGCGCGCTCGATCCGCCACATCAGCAGCACGAAGCCGAGAAACCCGAGCGTGTAGAGCGCGTATGCGCGTATCAGTCGATGCGTCAGCATGAATCAGCGCCCGCCGTTCGCATGGCCGGCGCGCGCCGCATGCTCGTCGTACGCGCGGCGCAGCGTGCGGTCCGCGCGTTGCATCAACCCGATGTAGGCGACGATCAGCACGAGGTACACGAGAATCGCGCCCTGCGCGCCGACATAGAACGGCAGGCTGAAGCCGGCGAAGCGAACGCCGGCGAGCGCGGGCCCGAAGAACGGCACGATGAACGACACCGCGAAGCCGGTCACCATCAGCACCGCGATCAGCGCGACGTTGAAGCGCCAGTAGCGCGCATGCGCACGCGCGAGCGGTTCGGGAACGGGGGGTGGCGCGGCAGGCGCCGAACGGGTCGGAACGGTCATGCCGTTATGTAGCAAAAAGCCCCCGCGCGGGCAATCGGGATTGCCGCGCAGGGGCTCGTGCGCGAGATGCGCAACCGGCAGGCGCTCAGCGCACTTCGGTGAGCTGCTCGAGGATGGCCGGATTCTCGAGCGTGGACGTATCCTGCGTGATCGCCTCGCCCTTCGCGAGCGAGCGCAGCAGGCGCCGCATGATCTTGCCCGAGCGCGTCTTCGGCAGGTTGTCGCCGAAGCGGATGTCCTTCGGCTTCGCGATCGGCCCGATCTGCTCGTAATAACTTCGTATAGCATACATTATACGAAGTTATACGACTCGCGCCTGAGCGTGCCGCACAAGGAAGATGCGCAGTCGGCCGAGGCCGGCGTACGCGGCCGCTTCACGACCGGCCCCGTGTCGCACTTCGTGACGGCCGGCGCGTCGTTCATCCGCGTCGACAGCCAGTCCGC
>NZ_BCPP01001305.1:0-1480 GCF_016586125.1 Burkholderia sp. E168m23 | reverse complement strand
AGAATAACTGTTCGACGGCATTGTAGCGCCAATCATCGGCCGCCAGACCGGCGATTCGGGTGCAACAGTCGCGACAAAAATGAACTGGACGGTACAGGAGCGCCGTCGCCCGCCTCGTACAATGCCGTTCCTTCAACCGTTTCGGATCGCCCGCCGTGCCAGCCGCCCTCTCCGAGTTTTCGCTGATCGAACGCTTCTTCACGCGCCGCGCCGCGCTGGGCGCCCGCGCGTCGACGCTCGGCATCGGCGACGATTGCGCACTGATTGCACCCCGATCCGGGAAATTGCTGGCCATTTCGACGGACATGCTGGTGGAAGGCCGTCATTTCTTCCCCGATGTCGCGCCCGATGCGCTTGGCCACAAGACGCTCGCGGTCAACCTGTCAGACCTCGCGGCGATGGGCGCCGAGCCGCGCGCGTTCACGCTCGCGTGCGCGCTGCCGCGCGCCGACGCCGCATGGCTCGAGGCATTCAGCAACGGGCTGTTCGCGCTGGCCGAGCGATACGGCTGCGAACTGATCGGCGGCGACACGACGAGCGGGCCGCTGAACCTGTGCGTGACCGTGTTCGGCGAAGTCGCGCCCGACGCGGCGCTGCGGCGCGATGCCGCGCGCGACGGCGACGACGTATGGGTATCCGGCACGCTCGGCGATGCGCGCGCGGGCCTCGGCGTCGCCCGCGGCGAATGGACGGCCGGTGCGGATGAAGCTGCCGCGTTCCGGCGCGCGCTCGAGCGGCCCGAACCGCGCGTCGCGCTCGGCCTGGCGCTCGCGGGCGTCGCGCACGCGGCGCTCGACCTGTCGGACGGCTTGGCCGGTGACCTCCAGCACATCCTGACGCGCTCGAACGTGCGCGCCGAGATCGACGCCGACGCGGTGCCGCGCTCGGCGGCGCTCGCGACGCTGCCGGCCGACGTGCAGCGCCGCTGCACGCTGGCGGGCGGCGACGACTACGAACTGTGCTTCACCGCGCCGGCGGCGGCCCGCGCGGCGGTCGAAGCGGCCGGCGCCGCGGCCGGCGTGCGGGTCACGCGAATCGGTACAATACGCGCGTTGTCCGCGCCGTCGGCGCACCCCGCCATCGCGTGGCGCGACGCCGCCGGCGCGCCCCTCGCTCTCACGTTGCACGGCTTCGACCACTTCCATGCAGACTGATCCGACGCCCGCACACGCCGCGGCCGAGCCCGGCGCCGCGCCGCCCGCGCCGACCCGCGTGACGGCCCGCTTCATGCTGTCGCACCCCGCGCATCTCGTGTCGCTCGGCTTCGGCAGCGGGCTCGCGCCGATCATGCCCGGCACGTTCGGCTCGCTGTTCGGCTGGCTCACGTTCGTCGTGCTCAACCGCTACCTGACGGTGCCCGAATGGTGGGCGCTGATCGCCGTCGGCTTCGCGGCCGGCACGTGGGTGACCGGTTTCACCGCGAAGAAGGCCGGCGTGGCCGATCCGGGCGCCGTCGTCTGGGACGAGATCGTCGCGATCT
>NZ_BCPP01001304.1:0-1481 GCF_016586125.1 Burkholderia sp. E168m23 | reverse complement strand
GGGCGGTATCGGCCTGCGCGGCCCCGGCGAAACCCAGCTCGAAACCGACCGTCGGCTGATCGGCGAACGCATCAAGATGCTGAAGTCGCGGCTCGATCGGCTGCGCCGCCAGCACAGCACGCAGCGCCGGCAGCGCGCGCGCAGCGGCACGATGTCGGTGTCGCTCGTCGGCTATACGAACGCGGGCAAGTCGACGTTGTTCAATGCGCTGACGAAAGCGCAGGCATACGCGGCCGACCAGCTGTTCGCCACGCTCGATACGACGTCGCGGCGCGTGTATCTCGGCGACGAGGTCGGTCAGATCGTGGTGTCCGATACGGTCGGGTTCATCCGCGAGCTGCCTCACCAGCTCGTCGCGGCGTTCCGCGCGACCCTCGAGGAAACGATCCATGCGGATCTGTTGCTGCACGTGGTCGATGCGTCGAGCGCGGTCAGGCTCGAGCAGATCGAGCAGGTCAACGGCGTGCTGCACGAGATCGGCGCGGACACGATCCGACAGGTGCTGGTGTTCAACAAGATCGACGCCGTGCCCGAGCTGGCGGCCCGCGGCGACGCGGTCGAGCGGGACGAGTATGGTAATATTTCGCGCGTCTTTTTGAGCGCACGCACCGGTCAGGGTCTTGATACGTTGCGTGCCGCCATCGCCGAAATCGCCTCCGCGGAACACCTTTCCAGCGCGACGTTACCCGACGCGCTCGATGGCACGTCCGCTGAACCACACGAAGACCACACGATTTCCGAACACGGGCGCTAACCGGTCCCGGCCGGTTCGCCGGCGTCCAATCTGGTGAACAAACTCTGGTGAACGAATACAACGAGCGGAGTACCTGGCGGCGGATGCGCGCCTTGCTGTCGATCAACGATCCCCGCTGGGGACGCGGCGAAGGCAATGGCAAGGACGGGTCCCGCCCGCGCGCGAACGAATCGAAGCGTCCGCAAGGCGGCGACGGCGATGGTCCGCCCGATCTCGACGAGATGTGGCGCAACTTCAACCGGCGCCTGAGCGGCCTGTTCGGCGGCAAGGGCGGCAACGGCTTCCGTCCCGACAACGGCCGGGCCGCACGGGTCGGCGTCGGCATCGTGATCGGCGTACTGGTCGCGGTGTATGCGGGCAGCGGGCTGTTCGTCGTGCAGGAAGGCCAGACGGGCGTCGTGCTGCAGCTCGGCAAGCTGTCGGGCACGGTCGGCCAGGGCGTGCATTGGCGCGCGCCGTATCCGTTCGCGTCGCACGAGATCGTCGACACGTCGCAGGTGCGCTCGATCGAGATCGGCCGCAACAACGTCGTGCGCCTTGCAAACGTGAAGGAAGCCGCGATGCTGACGCGCGATGCCGACATCGTCGACGTGCGCTTCATCGTCCAGTACCGGATTCGTTCCGCCACCGATTACCTGTTCCGCAGCGTCGATCCCGAACGCAGCGTGTCGCAGGCCGCGCAGGCCGCGGTGCGCGCGATCGTCGGCACGCGTAGCGCGGCCGACAT
>NZ_BCPP01001303.1:0-1482 GCF_016586125.1 Burkholderia sp. E168m23 | reverse complement strand
GATATTACGACGACTCCACCGCGTGGACTGTGCATCCGGATCAACGTCGATAACATAACCAGGCAGATGATGTTGCAGATCGAGACTCGGCACACTGGAAACGTGAACGACGAACCTTAGCCACTGTTTGAGCCATTATTTCATGTGTTGTTCCCCCGGTCTGAGCTCTCCCGGTAAATAATTGACTATAGGACCAGGTTGGATGGCATTCCGCTTTGTTCTACATACGGGAATTTCTTCGGAAGGTTTGCCGTAACGATCAGGCCTCAGTAGCGGGACGATTTGCTGACGACAACTGCGAGATCGGCGAGGCGCCCAGGCGTTGAAGCAAGTTCATTCGAATGTTTTGTAACGCCCTCACGTCTAGATTGACTAGTCGTGGGCCGCATTACAGAGATACGCCGGCACTCAGAGAGGCACACATCACCACAGACGAAAGCACGCCGCTCGAGGTCCCCTCGGCGCCGATCGATATAATTCGCTAACGTTTGAAGCGATGCTCAACACCGTCACGACGATCACGGCCATGGACCGCGGAGCAACATTTCTAAGCATTGACCTTCTTGCTCTCGTAGAATAGCCGTCGTCAGGGGCGGAAGACGATCACTGACAATCGACGTGCCGGATTGGCCAGGCTGGCACCCAGCGGACGAAAGCGACTCCTGCATCCTATTTTTCTGTTCAACAATATCGATAACGATGTTTGAGGAAAAGAATGGATTTTTCTGAGCAAATTCAACGATCTATTTCGGCAAGGCAGGCTCTTGGGGCAGATTTTTTTGGTGGCTGGGAGGCATCCGACCTTGACTTATTTGCCAAATACCGAAAAATTTCTCAAGGAACACCCGGGTATGTAACCGATTACTTCGGGACGAAAACACCTACCGATTGCGTTCCGTGGGCCGCAGCACGCGATGGCGACACCTTCGATAGTCCGCCCATTCCGAATGACGGGGTACGAGCCGAGGCCATCGAGTATTATGCGCTACTCGACAGTCTTGAGAATACTAGGGATGACAGCTTTTCCATGGTTGAACTTGGATCAAGCTATGCACCATGGGCTGCAATAGCTGGAGTACTTGCGAAGCGCCAGGGCAAGAACGTCGCCATCAGAGCAGTGGAGGCCAGCGCTTATTTCCACGCTCTCATTTCAAAAAATCTCTCGGCAAACGGCCTCACCGACAACCTTTCCATTCCGAAAGTCGAGAGTATGGCCATCCATGGAGCAGTAGGCATCAGAAAAGGAACTGTCTTTTTTCCGATCGTCAGAAGCGCTTTTGAAAATGGTGGGCAAGCCGCCTATGCGGCGCCCGATGTCGATTACGTCGGGCGGTCTGTTCCACATGAGGAGGTACCAGTCAGAACCCTCGATGAGATATTCGACGGACTTGAAATAATCGACTTTATTCACTGCGATATTCAAGGATCAGAAGGCGACGTTTTAATCCACGGCGCATCACAAATCAGTCAAAAAGTTAAGCG
>NZ_BCPP01001302.1:0-1484 GCF_016586125.1 Burkholderia sp. E168m23 | reverse complement strand
GCTGAACACCTGCGCGTACACCACCGAAATCTTCGCGGGCGCGATCAAGGCGACGTCGTACGGCGAGATCGAAGCCGCGCGCGCGTACGGGATGTCGCCGTTCACGATGTATCGCCGCGTGATCCTGCCGTCGGCGCTGCGCCGCGCGCTGCCGCTGTACAGCAACGAAGTGATCCTGATGCTGCACGCGACGACGGTGGCCTTCACCGCGACCGTGCCCGACATCCTGAAGATCGCGCGCGACGTGAACTCGGCGACCTACATGTCGTTCCACGCGTTCGGCATCGCCGCCCTGCTCTACCTCGTGATCTCGTTCACGCTCGTGTGGCTGTTCCGCCAGGCCGAGCGTCGCTGGCTCGCGTATCTGCGCCCGCAAGGCAAGTAAGTTTTCGCAGGACTATTGATGAACTCCCAGACCCAGAAGCTTTTCGTCGACGATCTCCACAAGCGGTACGGCGACAACGAGGTGCTCAAAGGCGTGTCGCTGAGGGCGAACTCGGGCGACGTGATCAGCGTGATCGGCTCGTCCGGCTCCGGCAAGAGCACGATGCTGCGCTGTATCAACTTCCTCGAACAGCCGAACGCGGGCCGCATCTTCGTCGACGGCGAGGAAGTGCGCACCGCGCTCGACAAGACGGGCGCGCTGCGCGCGGCCGATTCGAAGCAGCTGCAGCGCGTGCGCACCAAGCTGTCGATGGTGTTCCAGCACTTCAACCTCTGGTCGCACATGAACGTGCTCGAGAACGTGATGGAAGCGCCGGTGAACGTGCTCGGCATCCCGAAGAAGGAAGCCGAGGACCGTGCGCGCGAGTATCTCGAGAAGGTCGGCCTCGCGCCGCGCGTCGAGAAGCAATATCCGTCGCATCTGTCGGGCGGCCAGCAGCAGCGCGTGGCGATCGCGCGGGCGCTGGCGATGCATCCGGACGTGATGCTGTTCGACGAGCCGACCTCGGCGCTCGACCCGGAGCTGGTGGGCGAAGTGCTGAAGGTGATGCAGAAGCTGGCCGAAGAAGGCCGCACGATGATCGTCGTCACGCACGAGATGGGCTTCGCGCGCAACGTGTCGAACCACGTGATGTTCCTGCACCAGGGGCGCGTCGAGGAACAAGGCGTGCCGTCCGAGGTGCTCGCGAACCCGAAGAGCGACCGCCTGCGCGCGTTCCTGTCGGGCAGCCTCAAGTAACGCCCGCCACGCGCCACGCCCGAACGGGCGCCCCGCGGTTCACCGCGCGGCGCCCGTTTTGCGTTTACGCGGCGCTCACCGGCGCGCCGTCGGCGAACGCGCGCAGTTCGTCGCCCGCCAGCCGGTAACGTACCCATTCGCTCTGCGGCGCCGCGCCGACGCTTTCGTAGAAGCGGATCGCCGGCTCGTTCCAGTCGAGCACGCTCCATTCGAAACGCCCGCAGCCCGAGTCGACCGCGATCCGCGCGAGCGCCTTCAGCAGCCGCAGCCCTGCGCCGGCGCCGCGAAAACGCGGCGACAC
>NZ_BCPP01001301.1:0-1484 GCF_016586125.1 Burkholderia sp. E168m23 | reverse complement strand
GAAGGTCCCGCTGCGCGAGATTGCGCGGCGTACGGGCCTGTCCCGAAACACAGTGCGCCGCTGGCTGCGGCAGACTGATGCCGTCGAGCCGAAGTATCCGAAGCGCGTCAGCCCGAGCGTCATCGACGACTGGGCCGCACAGCTGACAGGTTGGCTGCGTGCCGACAGTCATCGCCCGAAGCGTGACCGGCGCACCGCCCGGTTCATGTTCGAGGCGATCCGCGCCGAGGGTTACGCCGGCAGCTACGGCCGCGTGAGCGCGTTCGTGAGGCGTTGGCACGAGGAGCAGGCTGAGGCGCCTCGCAGGAAGGCCTTCGTGCCGCTCGCCTTCGAACCCGGCGAAGCCTTCCAGTTTGACTGGAGCTGCGAATACGCGTTTGTTGGCGGGCTACGGCGACGCCTGGAGGTCGCCCACGTCAAACTTAACTCCAGCCGCGCGTTCTGGCTCGTCGCCTATCCCACCCAGAGTCACGAGATGCTGTTCGACGCACACGCCCGCGCATTCGCCGCGTTCGGCGGCGTGCCCCGGCGCGGCATCTACGACAACATGAAGACCGCTGTGGACAAGGTTGGCCGCGGCAAGGAGCGTGCGGTCAACGCGCGCTTCGAAGCAATGTGCAGTCACTACCTGTTCGAGCCAGAGTTCTGCAATCGGGCGGCAGGTTGGGAGAAAGGCATCGTCGAGAAGAACGTTCAGGACCGGCGGCGTCAGATCTGGCACGAAGCATCGCTACGGCGCTGGGAAACGCTGGAGATCCTAAACGAATGGGTCGCTGGTCAGTGTCGTGAGGCGTGGCACATGCGGCACCCGCAGTGGCCTGAGCTGACAGTCGAGGATGTGCTGCAGGACGAGCGTACCCGGCTGATGCCCAATCCACGGCCGTTCGACGGCTATGTCGAGCAGACCCTGCGAGTCTCGTCGACCAGCCTGATTCACTTCCAACGCAACCGCTACAGCGTGCCCACCGAGTACACGAACCAGTTGGTGAGCGTGCGCTGCTATCCGGCATATCTCAGCGTCGTCGTCAACGCCCAGGAGATCGCACGCCACGAACGCAGCTTCGAGCGGCACATGACCTTCTACGATTGGCGCCACTACATCACGCTGGTCGAGCGCAAACCCGGCGCACTGCGCAACGGCGCACCGTTCATCACGATGCCGCAGCCGCTGCAACTGCTGCAGCGGCATCTGCTGAAACACCCGGGCGGCGATCGCGTCATGACGCAGGTGCTCGCTGCGGTGCGCGAACACGGGCTCGATGCGGTGCTGCTCGCCGTACAGGCTGCGCTGGATTCAGGACGCCCCAGCGCAGAGCACGTCCTGAACGTGCTGAGCCGGCTGAAGGCGCCCGTCACGAATGGCAGGCTCGCCACGACGAAACTCCAGCTCAAGGAAGAGCCCGCGGCCGACGTGGGCCGTTACGAGACGCTGCGCGCCAACCCACCGGAGGATCGTCATGTCTAACGATATCGCGGCCCAGCTC
>NZ_BCPP01001300.1:0-1487 GCF_016586125.1 Burkholderia sp. E168m23 | reverse complement strand
CTACGAGAAGACCAGTCCGGTCAGCGCGTTCACGTTGTCGCGCTGATCCGCGGCGCATGAAACCCGACTCCGTTTCTCCGCGGCGGCACCTCGGCCGCCGCTTCCTGATCGAATGGATCGCGATCGGCTGCCTCGGGATCGCGGTGATTCTCGTGTGCGCGCTCGGCCGCCTGTCGTCGAGCGTCGACGGGCTGATCTACGACCGGCTGCTGATGCTGCGCAGCCTGCCGCTGTCGCCCGACGTGGTCGTCGTCGACATCGACAACCAGAGCGTATCCGCGCTCGGCCGCTGGCCGTGGCCGCGCGACGTGCATGCGCGGCTGCTCGATACGCTCGCGCGCGCGCAGCCGGCCGCGGTCGTCTACGACGTGCTGTTTACCGAACCATCGTCGGAGGATCGCGCGTTCGCGGACGCGATGAGCCGCGTGCCGACCTTCCTGCCCGTGCTGTTGAGCCCCGAGCAGGCGGACGGCACGCGCTCCGTCGATCCGCCGGTGGCCGCCCTCGCCGCGCGCGCGACGGGGCTGGGCCATATCAATCTCGAAGTCGATCGCGACGGCATCGTGCGCAGCGTCGCGCTGTTCGAAAGCGACGGCCGCGTGCGCTGGCCGCAACTGATGGTGCCCGTCTATCGCGCGATCCAGGCCGGCCGGCTGCACCCGGTCGGCGGCGTGCCCGGCGCGGACGCGCACGACCTGTCGCGTGATGCGGCGGGCGACGGCCGCTACCTGATTCCGTTCAGCCGCAATACGCCCGCGTATCCGACGCTGTCGTTCGACGACGTGCTCGAAGGGCGCGTGAAACCCGACGCGCTGCGCGGCAAGATCGTCGTCGTCGGCGTGACGGCATCCGGGCTGTACGATCGCTTCGCGACGCCGGTGTCCGGCGAGTTCGGCCCGCTCGCCGGCGTGTATATCCATGCCAACGTGCTCGACATGCTGGCGACCGGCAGTGCGATTTCGCCCGCGTCGCGTGCGGGGTTGTTCGTCGCGTCGCTGCTGCCGCTCGCCGTGTTGCTGGGCGGCTTCCTGATGCTGTCGCCGTGGCGCGCGTTGCTGCTGACGCTGAGCCTCGCCGCGCTCGCCATCGTCGCGAGCCTGGCGCTGCTGTTCGAGGCGCGCATCTGGCTGACGCCGGCGCCCGCGATCTTCGGGCTGATCGCCGTCTATCCGATCTGGAACTGGCGGCGGCTGGAAATGACGATGTCGTACCTGCGCCGCGAGCTGCAGAAGCTCGCCGACGAGCCGCACTTGCTGCCCGAGGCGCCGCGCACGCGCAGCGTCGGCGGCGACGTGCTGGAGCGGCAGATGGCGCTGATGGCGCAGGCCGCGCAGCGTGTGCAGGACATGAAGCGCTTCGTGTGGGACAGCCTCGACAGCATGCCCGAGCCGATCTTCGTGACCGACCTCGCCGGCACCGTGCTGATCGCCAACCATGCCGCGAAACGCTACGGGTCGCGGCTCGCGCTGCCGCTGCCGGAAGGGCGC
>NZ_BCPP01001299.1:0-1490 GCF_016586125.1 Burkholderia sp. E168m23 | reverse complement strand
CATTATACGAAGTTATACGATTTCGTCGAACACCAGACGCTGTACGGCCTGCAGGAGATGCTGCTCGAAAGCGGTCATCCGGTGCGGCTGCGCGGCGCGATGCTCGCGCTCGGCTCGCTGCTGCGCCCGGTGATGCAGAGCGGCTCGTCGCACATCGAGCGCGGCCTCACGCTGCCGCTGCCGGTCGACCCGTTCTACCGCAGCCTCGTCGCCGCGTTCTGGCTCGAACTGATCGCGCCGTTCGTCGCGCAGGCCGACTTCGAGCTTGCGATCTTCATCGGCACGATCGCCGAACGCGAACGGCTCGTCATCGGCTTCAACGGCGCGTCGGCGAAGACGCTGCTGAGCGTCGTCGACCCGCAGACCTACGCCGCCCACAACATCGACATCGACGATCCCGAGTGGATCGACGCCCATGCGCAAAACGATCAGCAGATCAGCAAGCTCGTCAGCTACCTCGAACAACCGCAACTCTCGCTGCGCGTCGCCATCGACGCGTTCCGCGAAGCGTTCATCGGAGGCTGACGGCATGCATCGCACGATTCAGGTCCGGCGCGCGCGCCTGTCGGCCGCCGTCTCGCCCACCCTCGCCGCGCTGTTCGCGGCCGGCCTCGTCGCGAGCGGCGCGGCCTTCGCGCAGAACACGGGCGCGACCGTCACGCCGGTCGGCAACGGCACGGTCGCGACGACCGCGCTGCCGCAGGCGAACCCGAACGCCGGCGGCGCGTCCGGCACGGTGGTGCACGGCACCGCCGGCACGATCGCGCCGCCGCCCGCGAACGCGACGCCCGGCCAGGTGGTGGTCGGCGGCAAGGTGCCCGACGAGGCGACCAAGGCCGCCGTGCTGCAGAAGCTGCGCGACACCTACGGCGCGACGAACGTCGTCGACCAGGTCGAGGTGGGCGACGTCGCGACGCCGCCGAACTGGAGCGCGAACGTGCAGAAGCTGCTCGGCGCGCAGCTCAAGCAGATCAGCAAGGGCCAGTTGAAGATCAACGGCACGCAGATCGAGATGAAGGGCGAGGTGCACAACGAGGCGCAGCGCCAGCAACTCGCGAGCGACATGGCGAACACGCTGAACCCGACGTACACGATCAAGAACGGGCTGCGCGTGTCGGCGTCCGAACAGGGCGTGCTCGACCAGACGCTCGCGAACCGGACGATCGAGTTCGAGACCGGCAGCGCGACGCTGACGCCGCAGGGCAAGCTGATCCTCGACCAGATGGCGGCCGCGCTGGCGAAGATGCAGAACCGCACGGTCGACATCATCGGCCACACCGACAACTCGGGGAACCGGACGTCGAACATCGCGCTGAGCCAGGCGCGCGCGGATGCGGTGAAGGGGTATCTGATCACGAAGAGCATTCCGCCGCAGCAGATGACGACGACGGGGGTGGGCCCGGATCAGCCTATTGCGCCGAACGATACGGCGGATGGGCGGGCTAGGAATCGGCGGATCGAGTTCCGGGTGGGGCAGTAACGGGTGTAGC
>NZ_BCPP01001298.1:0-1494 GCF_016586125.1 Burkholderia sp. E168m23 | reverse complement strand
ACGGCACCGAAGTATCACGTCGGCGACAAGACCTACGGTAACGTCGGCGACGCGATCGCGGCTGCAGCGGCAAGCGGCGGCGGTGGCGGTATGGATCCGAACGCGGTTGCGTACGACGATGCGGCGAAGAGCACGGTCACGCTGGCTGGCGAGAAAGGCACGACGCTGAAGAACGTTGCGGCCGGCGCGGTGAATGCGAAGAGCACGGAAGCGGTGAACGGCTCGCAACTGTATGGTGCGTCGCAGAGCATGGCCACAGCGCTCGGCGGCGGCTCGCAGGCAGGCGCCGACGGCACAATCTCCGCGCCCAGCTACTCGCTCGCGGGCGGCACGACGACGGTGAACAGTGTCGGTGCGGCGATCGGCAATCTCGACGGGCGGGTGACGGCCAACACGGGCGACATCTCGACCCTGAAGGATACGATCGCGAACAGCGGTCTGATCGATCCGGAAACCGGGCACGCGGTCACAGCGGTGCGCTACGATCGCAACGAAGACGGTTCGGCGAATCGTGCGTCGGTCACGCTCGGGGATGCCGGTACAGCGGTTGGCCTGCACAACGTGGCGGCCGGAGCGGTAAGCGCGACGAGCACCGATGCGGTGAACGGATCGCAACTGCATGGCATGGCCACAAGCGTCGCGAATGCGATCGGGGGCGACACGACCGTCGATGAAAACGGGCAGGTTGCGGTCAATTCGCTCGAAGTGGGCGGTCACAAGTACGCGACCGTCTCGCAGGCGGTGCAGGCGGCCGCGGCGTATGGCGCCACCGATTCGCTGGCAGTGCGCTATGACGTCGACTCGCACGGCAACCCGAACTACGGTTCGGTGACGCTGGGCGGCCCTGCGGCGGCGCCAGTGATGCTGACCAACGTTGCAGATGGCAAGAGCCAGTACGACGCAGTGAACTACGGCCAGCTGTCGTCGCTGAAGACCGACTTTGAAAACCGCCTCGACACGATGGACGATCGCGTCAGCAAGATCGAAACCACCGGCGGTTCGGGCGGCGACTCGCGCCGTACGGTCGGCAACGATCTGATCAGCGGTTCGGGCGAAGCGGGCCAGGCGGTGACGGCGGCCCAATCCGGCAACGGCAGCAACAACGTCGCGATGGGTTCGGGCTCGACGATCAACGACGATGCCGGCAACGCCACGGCAGTCGGCGCGAACGCGACGGTGCGCGCCGCGGGCGGCACGGCGATTGGCGCGGGTGCTGATGCACACGCGGCCAATAGCACCGCGATCGGCCAGGACTCGTCGGCTCACGGCGAGAACAGCGCGGCGATCGGTCAGGGTGCGAAGGCACGCGGCGACAACAGCGTTGCGATTGGTGCGGGCTCCGTCGCGAACGAGGACAACACGGTCTCGTTTGGTGACGGCTCCGACCAGGGCAAGCGCCGGATCGTCAATATCGCGGATGGCGTGAATGCGTCGGATGCGGCGACCAAGGGGCAGCTCGACCGGGCGGTTGGCGGGCTGCAAGGTCAGATCAAC
>NZ_BCPP01001297.1:0-1502 GCF_016586125.1 Burkholderia sp. E168m23 | reverse complement strand
ACCATCGCGGCCGCATTCTCCGACACTTCGAGCGGCGACTGCGTCGGCACGACGAGGTGCAGCGACTGCGTCGCGGCGTCGTACCAGCAGTTCGCGTTGTCGGGTTCGAGCGCGGCCGTATCGACCGACTGCGTGTTGTATTCGCGGTCGAACACGAGCCAGTCGGCTGACGGATGGTCGAGCTCGCTCGCGATCTGCCCGGCGAGGAACATGCCCTGCTCGTCGAGCTTGCCGTGCTCCTTGCCGTCCGGCCAGACCGGCAGGTGCTTGCGCATCATGCTCGGGAAGATCGGCGCGTCCTTCAGGCTCGAATAGACGTCGTCGTCATAGGCCGTCTTGCCGCCCACGCGCACGTAGCGGAAGGTGCCCCACGGATCGCGCTCGAGCGGGCCCGTGACCGCGCCGTAGCGGATCACGTCGTCGCGGAACTTGAGCGCGTTCTTCGCGAAGCGGAAACGCGCGAAGTCGTGATAGATGAGGATCGCGACCGCATGACCGAGATACGCGGGCGTCTTGCCGGCCGGCAGCAGCATGTCGTCGCCGTAGAACGCCGGGAATGCGACGCCGTCGCGCGCGAGATCGTCGGCCGTGACCACGCGGTCCGGCTTCAGCTCGTCGCCGAGCAGCGACAGGTCGAAGCCTTCGTACGTGCGGTCGGCCTGCGTGACGCGCAGGATCAGCGCGTGCGACTGCTGCTGCGGCCAGTGCGGCATGTCGGCGGCGCGCACGTCGCGGGCGAACACTTTAGAGCCGGTGACCTTCGCGATGCCGTCGATGCGGAATTGGGGGATGCCGGTGACGCTATCCCATTTGACCGGGGTGAGGAGTTTTTCTTCGAAGAGCGCCGCGAACGCGCGGCTGCCGATGGGCGCGACATACACCGCGACGCCCGCCAGCACGCTGGCTTTCAGAAAACCCCGCCGTGACAGGCCGTGGTTTTTCATTGGGGGAGAACCTCCTGATGCGGCTCGTACGGCGATCGGGTGTCGCGGCGTTCGGAGCGGCGCGCATTCTGGCATTGTTTTTGATATATCGCCTATAGTATTTCCCGCATGAAATACTTATTGGATTTCTTATGACGGGTTTCAGCCGGGCTGCGGCGGGTGGTCGCGGGGCGATCCGTTGGCCGTTTGCGTGCGGCCGGATGCCGTCGTACATCGTTCCGTTCGCAACGAACCGGCCTTTGCGCCGCCGAATCCGCAAGCCGCTCGCAGCCGGGACTGACGACCGCGCACGACGCAATGCGCGGTGCCGCCGGGCGGCCCGCGCCGCCGCCGTTTTTCATCAGTTGCTCCGAGAAACGCCGTCCTTCAGAACGGGGAGGAAAGGCGTGCTGTTGACAGGCAGCTTCTTCCCCGGGTTAGGATTACGTGCATGATTCTTGTCTACCGCTACCGGGTGAAATCGCTCAACGGACTGCTCAACAAGCAGAGCCGTGCGGTGAACTACGTCTGGAACTTCTGCAACGACACGCAGAAGCTCGCGCTCGATCTGGTGCGGCG
>NZ_BCPP01001296.1:0-1506 GCF_016586125.1 Burkholderia sp. E168m23 | reverse complement strand
CGCGATTTTTTTCTCTGCCTGCATTTTCACGCCCTCGTCTTCAGTCCGTTGAACATGCAAAAAGCATTGCGCGGCGACGATTTCGCAGCAATCTTGATTCTTTCAATCAATATCAACCGCCCCGTCCAGACAGGCTGGCGTCAGGGTTTTCCTGAGTTCGCGGCTGCGCTGTTCGCGCGCCGGCACGGCATCGCGCATGGCAGAGGACATGATCGGAATCGGTCGATCATCCGGTCGCTCAATGCCGCGCGGACATGTTGATCGAACCAATCAATATTGACCTGCGCCGACTGCGCTTCGTAGGCTGTGTTCCGTTATCCGAACCAAGGACGAGACCATGCCTGACAACAATCGCACCCAGCTGCTGGTTGCGCGACGCGTTCCCGCCGCGGTGGCCGCGCGTGCGGCGGCCGAATTCAACGCCTATGTAACCGACGCCGACATGGACGCGCCGTCCGTCGTCGAGTTCTGCAACCGCTACGAGACGCCGGCGGTGCTGATCGGCAAGAAATCGGGGCTGCAGGCCGAGCACATCGCAGCATTGCCGCCGAGCGTGAAGATCATCGCGAACGCGAGCGCCGGGTACGACCACATGGATGTCGCTGCCGCACGCGCACGCGGAATTGCGGTCAGCAACGCCCCCGATGCGCTGACCGACTGCACGGCCGATTTCACGATGCTGCTGGTGCTGGCCGCGTGCCGGCGTGCATCGGAGTACGAGCGTATCGTGCGCGCGGGGTGGGGAAAGTCGTTCGGCATGACCGACATGCTCGGCACGCGCGTGAACGGCAAGACGCTCGGAATCGTCGGTTTCGGGCGGATCGGCCGTGCGGTCGCGCAGCGCGCTCGCGGCTTCGGGATGAAGATCGTCTATACCGACCGGCGTCCCGCGCCGCCCGAGATCGAGGCCGGTGCACGCTATTGCGCGGATCTCGACACGCTGCTCCCGCAGTGCGACATCCTCACGCTGCACGTGCCCGGCGGCGGCACGCCGTTGATGACCCGCCGCGAATTCGGCTTGCTGTGCGCCGGTGCGGTATTCGTGAATGCGGCACGCGGCAGTCTCGTCGACGAGGATGCGCTTTACGATGCGTTGACGTCGCATCGGCTGTTCGCCGCAGGGCTCGACGTTTACCGGAACGAACCCAACATCGATCCGCGCATTGCCGCGCTCGACAATGTGTTTCTGTCGCCGCACATGGCGAGCGCAACCGTCGAGACGCGCGACCAGATGGGGTTTACCGCGCTCGACAACGTCGCGGCGGTGCTTGACGGGAAGGGGCGCCGAACGCGCTGTGATGACGGCGGGCGCGAGCGCTCGCCCATGCCGGGGTGTCCGATGACGGAACCCCCGGCTTCAACCGCGTCGTTACTTCAACACCCCCTCCGCCACCAGCACCTCATGCGCGGCCTTGAACGCGATGAGACGATGCGGAATACCCGAATAGGCGGTCGCATGCAGCAGGGTCGCTTTTATTACGTCCAGGGGAGTGACGACGGACGCCC
>NZ_BCPP01001295.1:0-1504 GCF_016586125.1 Burkholderia sp. E168m23 | reverse complement strand
CTGGGTGCACGTCGCGGAAGTGTCGAGCTTCCTCGCCGCGCATCTGCGTTACGTGAATCCGGCGCTGTCGGGCGAGTTGCAGGACCGCTATTACACGGAAACGGCACTGATCGCCGAACTGCTCGGCGCGCACGAGGTGCCGCGTTCGCGCGCCGAGGTAGCGGCCTATCTCGCGCGCATGCTGCCCGAGCTCGAAGCCGGGCCGCGTACCTTCGACGTGATGTCCATCCTGCTGAACGTGCCCGTCGCGAGGCCCGCGCTGCGGCCTGCCGCGTCGCTGGTGATGCATGCCGGGATCGACCTGCTGCCGCCGTGGGCGCAGCGCATGCTCGGCGTGTCGACGTTCGCGCCGTTGCGGCGCGCGGTGGTCCGGCCGGGCATCCGCGCGGTCGCCCCCGTGCTACGCTGGGCGCTCGTCAACGGCGCGTCGAAGCGTGCGCGCCGCCGCGCGACGGCTGCCCCGTCCGACGGCACTCCGCCTGCCTGACGATCCGTTTCCTCGGATCATTTCAATTTACTGTCAAATACCTGTGACAAGCTGACGGGCTCGCACCCGCGCAGGGTCGCACGTCCTGGCCGTCATGCATGCCCGTGGCCCGCGCGAAGTCCCGCCCATCCGATACCGACGCCCGATGCCCGCGATGTCACGCCTGCCGATCCGTTTCGCCCTTGCCGCCAGCCTGTCCACCGTCGTCGCCCTCGCCGCGTGCGGAGGCGATGATGTCACCGCCGTTGCGCGCACGGACGCGCAACCGCCGTCCGGCGGCACGACGACGACGCCGGCCCCGACGCCGCCCGCCACCACCCCGCCGCAACCGGGCAAATGGAAAGCCGCGCGCGCCGGCGACCTGATCGACGTGACGCTCGGCGATCTCCATCCGACGCAGGGTGCGATCGGCTACGACCAGATCTACTACAAGCTCGGCCGCTACGAACTGCAGCCCGACAAGAAGTTCGACGACTTCTGCGCGGACGAAGGCCTCGGCGGCGTCGCATCGAGCGGCTACACGGCCCGATCGTCGCTGCGCGAACCGGCCAGCTACACGTGCGCGACGACCGACGCGAACGCCCGCGACCGCTCGGTGCTGAACCCCGTCGTGATCGGCCCGAACGGCGATGCGCTGTACCTGACCGACGGCCACCACGGCCTGTCGACCTATTACGAGACGCCCGACGGCGGCCCGGCGCTGCATGTGCACGTCGTCGTCAAGGACAACCTCAGCGACTACTCGGGCGACGCGTTCTGGCAGCAGATGCAAAGCCGCGGCTATCTCCGCCTGAAGAACGGCGAAGGCCAGCCGATCACGACCGCGCAACTGCCGAGCGGCCTCGGCCTGAAACTCGGGATGACGAACGACCGCTACCGCTCGCTCGTCTATTTCACGCGCGACATCGGCTACAGCAAGCCCGCACAAGCGACCGACTACCTCGAGTTCTACTGGGCCGACTGGCTGCGCGCGCAGCCTGGCACGTTCGCGCTGGCGAACTATGACCTCACGCGCGG
>NZ_BCPP01001294.1:0-1507 GCF_016586125.1 Burkholderia sp. E168m23 | reverse complement strand
AGTAAGGGCGCACGGCGCGAATGGAGGAGACAACGATGACGAACGAACGGTGCGCGCTGCCGCTGGCCGGCGTGAAGGTGCTCGATTTCTCGCGCGTGCTCGCCGGCCCGTGGTGTGCGATGGTGCTTGCCGATTTCGGTGCGGAAGTGATCAAGGTCGAGCATCCGGCGCGCGGCGACGATACGCGCGACTGGGGATTGCGGATCGGCGACACCGAAACCACCTATTTCAACAGCGTGAACCGCAGCAAGCGGTCGATCTGCGTCGACCTGCAGACGGAAGCCGGCCAGCGCATCGCGCGCGAGCTGGCGGCGCAGGCCGACGTGCTGATCCACAACTTCAAGTGCGGCGGCGCGGAGAAACTCGGGCTCGGCTACGACGCGCTGGCCGAACTGAATCCGCGCCTCGTGCACTGCGCGATCTCGGGCTACGACCGGTCGGGCGCCGAGGCCGCGCGGCCCGGCTACGACCTCGTCGTGCAGGGCGAGGCCGGGTTGATGGCGCTGAACGGCGAGGCCGGCCAGCCGCCGCTGAAGTTCGGCGTCGCGGCGGTCGACCTGTTCACCGGCATGTATTCGGCGCAGGCGATCCTCGCCGCGCTGTACGAACGCCATGCGACCGGGCGCGGGCGGCGCATCGAGATGGCGCTGTTCGATTGCGGGCTGATGATCACCGCGTACTACGGGCTCGACGCGCTGCTGATGGGCGAGGACCCGCCGCGCTACGGCAACGCGCATCCGTCGATCGTGCCGTACGGCGTGTTCGACGCGGCCGACGGCCCGCTCGTGATCACGGTCGGCAACAACACGCAGTTCGCGCGCTTTTGCGACGCGATCGAGCGGCCCGATCTCGCGGCCGACGAACGCTACAAGACCAACCTCGGCCGCTCGCAGAATCGTGCCGACCTGCTGCCCGAGATTCGCCGCGAACTCGCGCGGCGGTCGCGCGCGACGCTGCTGGCGGCGCTCGCCGACGCGGGCATTCCATGCGGCGAAGTGCTCGGATTGCACGAAGCGCTGACGTCCGAACGCGCCACCCGCGCCGGGCTCGTCACGCGGCAGCCGCATCCGGCTGCGGGCGCGGTCGACGTGCTCGCGCCGCCGTACCGCTTCGACGGCGCGAGGCTGCCGGTGCGCGGTGCGCCGCCGGTGCTCGGCGCCGATACCGCTGCGGTGCTCGGCGGCTGGCTCGGGATGTCGGCGGAGGACGTCGCGCGGCTGCGGGCGGATCGCGTCGTGTAGATCGCTTGTTCCGCCGCGGCGCGGGCGGTGAGTCGACGCGCGCCGACCATTCCACAAAACACCGCTCGCAATGATGAGCCGGAAATGGAGACACCATGGAGCTTTCCGTCATCGAATCGGTCACGGCGCGCCGCGACTACCAGCAGCTCGTGCGGGCCCGGCGCCGCTTCAGCTTCACGCTCACCGCGTTGATGATCGCCACGTACTACGGCTTCATCCTGCTCGTCGCGCTCGCGCCGCACGTGCTCGCCGCGCCGCTGTACCGC
>NZ_BCPP01001293.1:0-1508 GCF_016586125.1 Burkholderia sp. E168m23 | reverse complement strand
TCGTATAACTTCGTATAATGTATGCTATACGAAGTTATTACGACGACGCCGGGGAAGGTCGCACGGATCTCGTCGGGCGAGATCTCGTTCAGGTGAACCGGTATCACGCCCCACGCGCCCTGTACCGAGATCTGCATCAGGAACGCGCCGGCGGCGAGTGCAACCGGGCCGCTCGAGAACGCCCACAGCGGCAGCACGGGCAGCGCGATCAGCGCGGCGATGAAGATCGCGCGGCGCCGGCCGATCCGCTCCGAGATCGTGCCGAACGACAGGCCGCCGACGATCGCGCCGATGTTCAGCACGATCGTGATCCACGACACGGTATGCGGATCGAAGTGATGCTGTTCGCGCAGGAAGGTCGGATAGAGGTCCTGCGTGCCGTGCGAGAAGAAGTTGAACGCGGTCATCAGCACGATCGCGTAGATCGTGAGCTTCCAGTTCTGCTTCAGCGTCGCGCCGAGGCTCGGGCGCGCTCGCTTCTCCATCTGTTTCCATGCCGGCGATTCGGGCACGTGTGCGCGCACGTACAGCACGAGCAGCGCGGGCAGCACGCCGACCATGAACATCCCGCGCCAGCCGATGGTCTGGTAGAACAGGCCGAACACGACGGACGCGAGCAGATAGCCGCTCGGGTAGCCGGCCTGCAGCAGCCCCGACACGAAGCCGCGCGCATGGGTCGGCACGGTTTCCATCGTCAGCGCGGAGCCGACGCCCCATTCGCCGCCCATCGCGATGCCGAACAGCGCGCGCAGCACGAGCAGCGCGGTCAGGCTCGGCGCGAAACCCGACGCGAGTTCGAGCAGCGAATAGCAGGCGATGTTGACCATCAGCGTCGGGCGGCGGCCGAAGCGGTCGGCGAGCCGGCCGAAGATCAGCGCGCCGAGCGGGCGCATCGCGAGCGTCAGCGTGAGCGCGAACGCGACGGCGGGGATCGTCGACGCGAATTCCGCGGCGATGTCCTTCAGCACGAAAACCATCAGGAAAAAATCGAACGCATCGAGCGTCCAGCCCAGGTAGGCGGCGATCGTGACGTTGCGTTGCTCGCGGGTCCAGCTCATGTGCGGGTCTCCTCGTTGGCTTGCGCGTTCGCGATAGGCATGCGGATGCCGGCCCGGCTCGCGCGCGGCGCGGGGGCACTGATCGAGTGTAGGCTTCCGCGCTGCGCGAGGTGGGGCGCGATAAGCGCGAATCGGGAATAATCCCTACGAAATGCACTGTTTCGGAATCTGAAACGGCGCTGCTACAGGCACGCGACAGGCATCTGTATCATGGTGGAAGGCTTTTTGTATCCGTTCTGTAATGCGCTCGCTGCGCATCGTCACCGACTCAGGAGTCCGGATGAATGACCGTTCCGCCGACCCGTTGCCCGTGCTCGAAACCGCGAGGCTGTGGCTGCGTCCGCGCGTGCTGGCCGATCTCGATGCGTGCATCGAGATGGATCGCGATCCCGAAGTCACGCGCCACATCGCGGGCCCGTGGCACGACCCCGTCGAGCATCGCCGCTTCGT
>NZ_BCPP01001292.1:0-1517 GCF_016586125.1 Burkholderia sp. E168m23 | reverse complement strand
CGGTGCTGTCGCGCAACCTCGAAGCCGAGGCCGCGCACAAGTCGCACAGCATCGGCGCCGCGCTGCGCAGCCCGCGCGTCTGGCTGCTCACCTTCATCCTGCTGACCTTCAATACCGGCTTCTACGGGCTGGCGTTCTGGCTGCCGTCGATCATCCGCGCGTCGGGCGTGCAGAGCCCGCTGCATATCGGTGTGCTGACGGCCATTCCGTACCTGACCGCCATCTTCGCGATGGTGTGGAACGCCTCGCACTCGCGCAGGACCGGCGAGCGCCGCCTGCATGCGGCGATTCCCGCGCTGATCGGCGGCGTCTTCCTGATCCTGAGCGCGGCGTTCGCCCACAACGTGGCGCTGTCGATCGTATTCCTGACCATCGCCACGTGCGGCATCCTCGCGCTGATGCCGATCTACTGGACCTTTCCGGGGCAAATCCTGTCCGGCACGGCCGCGGCCGCCGGCATTGCGCTGATCAACTCGGTGGGTAACCTGTCCGGCTTCACGGGCTCGATGATCACCGGCGTCGCCAAGCAAATGACCGGCAACATCAACAACGGGACCTACGCACTGGGCGCGTGCCTGCTGGTCAGTTGCGTGCTGATCGCGGCGATTCCGCGCGACATCCTGCAGCCGCCGGTGGGGCGGTAGGGCATTCGCACGACGCCAGGTCGCGGTGCGAGGCCGGTACAACGGATGCGCCACGCGGAGAGTGGCCGGCACGACACCGCTGGCTACGGCATCGCATCCGGGCGCTCACGACACGCTGCGTCGCATCCCTCGCACCTGCAACCAAATCGCGGATATCAGGAAATAAAGCGCACCGACTCCCGCGTAGCCCGCGATCTTGACGATCGCGGGCGGCATCGGCGCATGGCTTTGGACGATGAAGAACAGGCCGGCCAGTGCCGATTGCGCACCGCTCAGGATCATCACCCACTGTGCGCCGGCAAGCTTCCAGCGTCGCACGGCGGTGCCGAGCTGCAGCACGCCGGAGAGAATCGCCCAGACGCCGAACACCGTGAGCACCGCATGCATGCCCGCATTCAGCGCCGGAAATACCGCCAGCGTCGTGACGGCGCTGATCGCGACGTTGACTGCCTGCGTGCGGTTTGCCGCCATCCCGCCGCTACGGGACAGGTCGACGAAATTGGCGAGCGCATCCCAGGCCGGATAAACGACCAGCAGGACCGCCGCGCCGGCCGCGCTCTGCCGGCCGACGGCAAACGCCAGCGCGACCCAGATCAGCGAGAATATCGCCCGGGAAAAGTAGTACCGTTTCAGCCATTGTTCGTCGGCAGGGGGACGAAATTCGGGGTAGCGGTCAGCCATTTGCACTCCTTCGTACATTGAATCGTCGTTCCGGCCGGCATGCAGGGCTTCCGCCATGCGGATGCGGTGCCGCCCGGATCTCCAGTGCGCCGAGTATCGCAATCGCCCGGCCTTGCCGCTATCGGTCAGATGTCCGATGGCGACGTCCTCCGGTTGCCTGCACCGAGGCGGGGGGACTTCGCGCCGGGCCGG
>NZ_BCPP01001291.1:0-1518 GCF_016586125.1 Burkholderia sp. E168m23 | reverse complement strand
CCTCATGCTCCATCTCTTCTATTCGAACCGTCACGAAACGCTGGCCGACGCGCTGCTCGAGGATCTGACCGCGTTCCCGGCCCGCAACGGCCCGTGGGCGCCGCAACAGGTCATCGTGCCGAGCGCGGCGCTGCGCCGCCGTCTCGAGCTCGACATCGCCGCGCGCAATGGCGTGTGCGCGAACGTCGAGTTCACCTATCTCGCGCAGTGGCTGTGGGCGCAGATCGGCCGCGTGCTGACGGTGCCCGCGCGCTCGCCGTTCGCGCCCGACCGGCTCGTGTGGCGCTGCTACCGGCTGTTCGCGCAGGCGGCCGATGGTGCGCCGTGGCTCGCGTCGCCGCGGCTCGCCGCGTATCTGTCGGCTTCCGACGATGCGATGCGCTACGAACTGGCCCATCGCGTCGCGGCCGTGCTCGATCACTATCTGACCTACCGCCCCGAATGGCTGGCCGCGTGGCAGGCCGGCGAATCGGTGCTCGCGGGCGACGCCGCACCGCGCGGGATCAGCGACGCCGCGCGCGACGACGAGCGCTGGCAGGCTGCGCTGTGGCGTGCGCTGCTCGCCGAGCTGAGCGACAGCGGCACGCCGCCGGCACACCGCTTCCTCGTCGAAGCGCGCCATCTCGATGCCGACGCGGTCGCGCGGGCCGACTGGCCCGAATCGGTCAGCGTGTTCGCGCTGCCGACGATGCCGCCGCTGCACGTCGCGCTGTTGCGCGAACTGTCGCGCTGGATCGACGTGCGCGTCTACGCGCTGAACCCGTGCCGCGAATTCTGGTTCGACATCGTGACCGCCGCGCATGCCGAGGCGCTCGATGCGGCCGGGCGGCGCGACTACCAGGAAGTCGGTCATCCGCTGCTCGCCGAATGGGGCAGGCAGACGCAGGCGCAACTGCACATGCTGCACGAACTGACCGAAAGCGCCGCGTCGGGCGATGCGTCGCGTTTCGTCGAGAATCCCGCACCCACCTGGCTCGCGCGCGTGCAGAACGCGATCCTCGAATTGCAGCCGGAAGCCGACATCGGCGACACGCCGGTCGAGCGGGGGATCGAGGTGCACGTGTGCCACAGCCTCGCACGCCAGCTCGAGGTGCTGCACGACCGGCTGCTTGCCTGGTTCGACGCCGATACGAGCCTGCAGCCGTCCGACGTGCTCGTCGCGGTCGCCGATCTCGCCGCGGCCGGGCCGCTGATCGACGCGGTGTTCGGCACGGCCGGCGCCGGCGGCGCGCGGGTGCCGTACCGGATCACCGGCCTGCCGCCGTCGCAGGCGAACCCGGTCGCGCGCGTGCTGCTCGACTGGCTCGCGTTGCCGGAACGGCAGGTCGGCGCGCCGGAGCTGGTCGAATGGCTGCGCGTGGATGCGGTGGCCGCTCGCTACGACATCGACGCGGCCGCGCTCGAAACCGTGCAGACCTGGCTCGCGGCCGCCGGCGCGCGGCGCGGGCTGTCGCCGCTCGCGAGCGACGACGCGGCCGTGCCCGCGCCGCGCCATACGTTCTCCGATGCGCTCGCGCG
>NZ_BCPP01001290.1:0-1524 GCF_016586125.1 Burkholderia sp. E168m23 | reverse complement strand
CGACCGGCTACACGTTCAACCTCGACGGCGCGTCGATCTATCTCGGCATCGGCACGCTGTTCGTCGCGCAGCTGTATGGCGTGCACCTCGGCTGGCAGCAGCAGGTGCTGCTGACGCTGACCATGGTCGTCACGTCGAAGGGCGCCGCCGGTGTGCCGGGCTTCATGTTCGTGATCATGCTCGCGACGCTCGCGAGCGCGGGATTGCCGCTCGAAGGGCTCGCGTTCATTGCCGGCGTCGACCGGATCATGGACATGGGCCGCACCGCGCTGAACGTCGTCGGCAATGCGCTGGCGCCGCTCGTCATCGCGAAATGGGAAGGCCGGTACGACGCGGAAAAGGGCCGCGCGTACGTCGAATCGCTGCGCGGCTGAACGCCGCCATGCATGCACCGCACAACATTCCGAAGCAAACAGGAGCATCGAAGATGAGCAGTCCCCATGGCGCACTTTTTCCCGACGCGTTGATGCAGCAGATCAAGTCGCACTTTCATCACGTCGATCGCGACGTCGACGGCCGCGAGCGGTTGTTCTTCGACAACGCGGGCGGGTCGTTCCGGTTGAAGGCGGCAGTCGACGCGTACGCGCGGGTCGATGCGCTGCCCGATTGCCCGGAGCGTATCCATGCGCGGGCGCTCGATCTGCAGGCGATCCAGTCGCGCGGCGAGGACGACGTTCGCACGATCCTGAACGCGCAGGGCGGCACCGTGTATGCGTCGCTGACCGCATCGGGCGCGATGTTCGACATGGTGCGCGCGATCATGGAGAACGTGCCGGGCACCAACGCGGTGACGACCGTGCTCGAGCACCCGTCGTCCTACGATGCAATGACGGTTTACGCGGAACGGACCGGCAAGACGCTGCGCATCGCGCCGAGCAATCCTGAGACCGGTGGCGTGGACGTCGACGCGATCGTGGCGCTGGTCGACGCCGATACCGCGCTGCTCAGCGTGATGGCGGCGTCGAACATCTCCGGTGCGAAATTCGACATCGAGACGATCGTCGCGCGGGCGAGAGAGAAGAAGCCCGATCTGTTCATCGTCGTCGACGCGGTCCAGCATGCGCCGCACGGGGTCATCGACCTGCAGCGCACGCCGGTCGACGGGATCAACTTCGCGCCGTACAAGTATTTCGGATGCCGCGGCTCGGGCATGTCGTGGCTGTCGCCGCGTGCGGCCGCGCTGCCGCATCACCGGCTCGCCGCGAAGGAGAACGGCGTATGGGAACTCGGGAGCCCGGCGCCCGCGCAATTTGCGGTCGTATCGTCGATTGTCGATTACGTGGCGTGGATCGGCCGGTATTTCACCGATTCCGACGACCGGCGCACGCTGTTTGTCGAGGGCATGCACCGGATCGAGCTGCATGAACGCGCGCTGCTCGCCGCGTTGCTCGACGGCTTGCGCGCGATCGACGGCGTCGACGTCTACTGGGATCATGACGACCTGACGCAGCGCGACCTGATCGTCGGGATCGGCTTCGCGCATCTCGAACCGACGCAGGCGGTGCGGGAATACGAGAAGCACGG
>NZ_BCPP01001289.1:0-1525 GCF_016586125.1 Burkholderia sp. E168m23 | reverse complement strand
CTCGACGATCGGCTCGGAAGACAACGGCGCCGTCTGCAATACCAACCCGCCCTTGCCGTCCTGGATACCGCGCTGTGTATCAAGAACGAGCGGCTTGGTCGACGTCGCGGCACCGGCCGCGAGGCCATGGGCGAGCACGACCGCACCCAGAACGAGACGCGCGCGGGCACTGCGACGCACATCGACACACAAACGCATGATCGGGACCTTCAGGATGAAAAGCAGGTCCATACCATAGCGCTGCACCGACGATTTCGCCAGAGCCGGTGCACAAAAAAACAAAGCCCCGTCAATACGGGGCTTGCTTATCGTTCGGTGCCGCGCGGCACCTGACGGTGACTCCGATTACAGCGAGTAGCCGTTGGTTTCGAGCGAGCGGATGCGGCTCTCGAGCTGGACGATGTCCGACGACGTGGCGAGGTAAGCCTCACGGCGTTCACGTTCTGCGGATTCGAACCAGTTGCTCAGCTTTTCGACGATGTAGGCGATCATGACGTTCTCCAAGGAAGAGGGACCCCTGGTGAATCGAGATTCAGGGATTTCCCGTATAGGGTTATCCCGAATTATAGCGACGCCGCACCAAGATGCTAGTGAAATCCTTGCATGGCACCCATTCCATTTTGGAATGTTGGCATGCGAACCGCATCTAACTCATTGATTTATATAGATGTTGGGTCGAAGCCTGTTTTGAGGCGCGAGAGCGCGCACTAATTTGGGTCGCCGATAGGGTCAGCCAAGCGCGCCAAAATCGGGCATTCGGGCCGACCGTCACCATGACAGTGCGCGGCCAGATCGACCAGCGTGTCGCGCATGTCGCTCAATTCGGCGATACGTCTGTCGAGTTCGGCCACGTGCTCGAGAGCAATCGATTTCACTTCAGCGCTGGCGCGTGAGCGATCCTGCCAGAGCATCAGCAGCTTGCGAATGTCTTCGACGAGAAAGCCAAGTCGTCGCGCCTGACGGATGAACCGCAGGATATGGATTTCGTCTGACCCATAGATTCGGTAGCCGGCATCGGTCCGTTTGCTGGGCGCAAGAAGACCGACCTGTTCGTAGTACCGGATCATTTTTGCACTGACGCCGGATTCGCGCGACGCGTCGCCGATATTCATTCCCCGCCCTCTTCATGAAGCCCTGGTTTCGAACGCGAACGTCGACGATACCCTCATCGACGACTGTTCGATCGTATCAAATCGCGTGGTTTCGTTCCGGGGAAGGCTTGGCAGAAGGAGCGCAGGCGGTTTGATCTGGCGTGCGTAACGGCGGGTTATGAGGGCGCTTCGCCACATACTTTTATGGCGCCGAAATGCAAAAACCCCCGCCTTTCGGGCGGGGGTTCTTGGCTTGAGGGAGCCTGACGATTACCTACTTTCACACGGGAATCCGCACTATCATCGGCGTAGAGTCGTTTCACGGTCCTGTTCGGGATGGGAAGGGGTGGGACCGACTCGCTATGGTCATCAGGCAAAGGGGGTTGTTCTGCTGGCGTGGCCAACAGAACCAATCTTGGAAGAAGCAGTAATTG
>NZ_BCPP01001288.1:0-1529 GCF_016586125.1 Burkholderia sp. E168m23 | reverse complement strand
ATACAGCCCTTGCCCCTGCATCCGCTCGATCAGGCCCAGATACATGCCCGGCGTATCGGGCGCCGCATTCTTGTCGGCCGCGGCCTGCATCAGCGCGCCGCGTTCGGCCTGCGCACCGATACCGTATCCGGACTCCTTGAACATCGCGCACCCGCTGGCGAGCAACGCGCACGCCGTCGCGCCTGCGATCGTGCGAACCCAACCCAATCGATTCATCTTGTGTCGCTCCTTCCCCTCATGCCGCATCAGCGCTGAAACGCAGCGAGCGCGGACAGCACGGTCATGATCCCCGGCCCCGCGGTCACGATCAACAGTGCCGGCAACAGCGTGACGATCATCACGCCGGTCATCTTCACCGTCAGGCGGCCGATCTGCTCGCGCAGCGTCGCGCGACGCCCTTCACGCAGACGGTCGCCGAATTGCTTCAGCGGCTCCTGCACCGCGCCGCCATGCTTGTCGACCTGAATCAGCAAGCGCACGATCGCGCGCAGATCCTCGTTGTCGAAACTGTTCGTGAGGCGTTGCAGCGATTGCTCACGCGTACGTCCGGCCGCGAACTGCCGCTGCGCGACGCCGAGCTCCCACGACAGCACCGGCAACATCGTCTGAAAATCGTGCGTGACCACCTGGATGCTCTGGTCGAGCGACAGGCCGACGCCCTGCAGCAGCCGCAACATGTCGACGAGCAGCGGCAGTTCGGCCGCAAGGCTCTGCCGACGCGCGGTCGCGCGCCGCCGCACGTAGATTTTCGGCAGCATGTAGCCGGTCACGAGCGCGATGGAGAGCCACAACGGCCAGCGCGCTTGCTGTCCGCGGCCGATCAGTACCAGCACGGCCAGCGCCGGCAGCAGGATCGCGCAGACGATGCGCGCGCCGACGAACAGCGCTCTGGCGCGCACGTCGACGAAACCGCACTGCTCGAGCAATCGACGGTCTTCGTCGGCGATCAGATATCGGCTGAAACCGGTATCGAGCCACCGCATCCCGACGTCTTCGAAACGTTCGCGCAGCCTCGCGAAGCGAACCCGCGGCGCGACAGGTGCCGCTGCCTCGCGCGCCGCGTCGGCGGAGCCGGCACGCGCGGCGGCCGCTTCGACTGCGGCGGCCCGGCGGTCGAGCGCATGCAACAGCGCGCGCTCGGCACGCTGCACGAGCACGATGCGAACGATCGCGAGCGCGGCAAGCAGCAGCACGCCGACCGATCCGAGCACCAGCGCAAGCGCGCCTAAACGGTTTGCATCCATCCATTCACCTCAGCCGCGCGAGCCGGAACAGCCAGAAACCGCCGATCGCCTGCAGCGCGAACGCCAGGTAAACCAGCTGACGTCCGGCATCGTCGTTCCACATCGCCGTGAAATAGCGCGGGCTCGTGGCAATGACGAAGCTGCCGACCGCGATCGGCAACAATGCCAGCACCCATGCGGACAGCCGGGTCTCGGCCGACATCGCGGACAGTTCGCGCTCCGCTTGCTCGAGATCGCGCATGAAGGTCGACATCCGGTCGAGCATCACGTCCGCCCGTCCGCCAT
>NZ_BCPP01001287.1:0-1533 GCF_016586125.1 Burkholderia sp. E168m23 | reverse complement strand
CGGGCCGCTCTTTCGAGCGGCCCGTTTTCATTGATGCCCAGCCAAAAAGTGCTATCTCGCTCAGCCGTCCAGACCACGCGCCAGATCGTTGCGAATGTCGCCCGCATGCTCCAGGCCGACCGCGAGGCGGATCAACCCTTCGGTGATCCCCGCCGCCGCACGCGCTTCCGGCGTAATCCGGCCGTGCGTCGTGGTGGCCGGATGCGTGATCGTCGTACGCGTGTCGCCGAGGTTGCCGGTGATCGACACCAGCTTCGTGCCGTCGATCACGCGCCATGCGTTCGCGCGCTGCTGCTCGGGCGTGTCGCCCTTCAGCTCGAACGACACGATCGCACCGCCCGCCTTCTGCTGACGCTTCGCGAGTTCATGCTGCGGATGCGATTCGAGCCCCGGATAGAACACGCGCGCCACCGCCGGATGCGAGTCGAGCCAGCGCGCGATCTCCAGCGCGTTCGCCGACTGCTTCTCGACGCGCAGCGACAGCGTCTCCATCCCCTTCAGCAGCACCCACGCGTTGAACGCCGACAGCGTCGGGCCCGCGCTGCGCACGAACGGGAACACCTTGCCCATGATGAATTCCTTCGAGCCGACCAGTGCGCCGCCGAGCACGCGGCCCTGCCCGTCGAGGAATTTCGTTGCGGAGTGCATCACGACATCCGCGCCGAGCTTCAGTGGCTGCTGCAGTACCGGGCTGCAGAAACAGTTGTCGACGACGAACAGCGCGTTCGCCGCCTTCGCGATCTTGCCGATGGCCTCGATGTCGGCGAGCTCGGTCAGCGGGTTCGACGGCGTCTCGAGGAAGAACATCTTCGTTTCCGGCCGCACCGCTTCCTGCCACGCGTTCAGGTCGGTCGGGTCGACGAAGGTCGTCGTGATCCCGAACTTGCTGAAGATCTGCGAGAACATCCCGAGCGTCGAGCCGAACAGGCTGCGCGAGCTGACGAGGTGGTCTCCTGCCTGCAGCGCGGACATCACGACCGACATGATCGCGGCCATGCCCGACGCCGTCGCGATGCACGCCTCGCCGCCCTCGAGCGCCGCGAGACGCTCCTGGAACATGGTGACGGTCGGATTCGTGAAGCGCGAATAGGTGAAATAGTCTTCCGAATTCGCGAAGCGCTCGGCCGCGTCGGCCGCGCTCGAGAAGCAGAAGCTCGACGTGAGGAACAGCGCTTCCGAATGCTCGTTGAAGTCGCTGCGCAGCGTGCCCGCGCGCACGGCAAGCGTGTCGAAGTTGAGGGAGTCGTCCATGTTCCGTTTTCCGTATTCGAGGGCCGCGCCGACGGTCGTTCATGAAGCGCGGACCCGGTCAAAACCGAGGCCAAAAAACAAAAAGCCCGCTATGCGTCGGCATCAGCGGGCTTCGGTGCGGTACGACAGCGATCGACTCGGGCCGGCTGCCGCCGGCCTTCGCTTTAGCTGTTTTGGGAAGTTGCCCCGCGTCCGCAAGCTGATATCAAATCGACGCAAGGCCACATCCTATCACGCCTCGATAAAAGCGTGCGCCGGCGTTACTCGACCGACAGTTGCAGG
>NZ_BCPP01001286.1:0-1534 GCF_016586125.1 Burkholderia sp. E168m23 | reverse complement strand
GCATAACTTCGTATAGCATACATTATACGAAGTTATACGAGCACGATCCGCGCGACGTACTTGCGGCCGAAACCGAGCGGGGCGACGACGCGCAGCGTGCCTTGCACGTCGCCGTGGTCGCCCGCGATGTTGATTGGCAGCGCCCCCACGCGCTCGAGGATGCCGACGGCTTCCTGGTACAGCCGCTGCCCTTCGTCGGTCAGCGCGATTCCTTTCGGCTGCCGTACGGCGAGCCTCGCGTTCAGCCGTGCCTCCATTCGTTGCAGGCGAATCGTGACCGCGGGCGGTGTGAGATCGAGCAGCCGGGCGGCAGCGGCCAGGGAGCGCGACGTGCCGATCGCGCGGACGAGTCGAAGGTCGTCGAGGTCGAGCATTTCTTGGCTCTTAATGCAGAGGGTGTCGAGCATTAAACCGCAGATTGCGCGGGGAAGCCATCGACGTGGCGTGGAGCGGCTGCGATGAGGATGACGGGAATGCACCCGCTTCCTTCGCCGGATACATCGACGATCGTGACGCCGGCTGTACGCCCGCCTACGCATCCAATCCGAAAATCAGCGACCGGTGTACGCCCACCCCCGCCGCGACGCCGGATGCCGAGGCGAACGTCGCATTCGTCATCAGGCTCGACGCGTCGCCGGCCGCGTACACGCCGGCGACGCTCGTCTGCTTCCATGTATCGACGCGAATCGCGGTGCCGAGCGGACCTTCGTCGAACGCGCAGCCGAGCTGCTGCGCGAGGTCGCTCGCCATGTCGGTGCGCGCGCCGATGAACAGTGCGTCGATCGGCACGGCTTGACCGTCGGCGAGCCGCAGCGCGTCGATACGCGGCGCATCGCCGAGAATCTCGACGACTGGCGAGCGCTCGATGCGTACGCCGCGTGCTGCGAGCAACGCGGCTTCCTCGTCGTTCGCTTCGACCACGCCCTGCGTGAACCACGTCGTCGGGCCCCAGTCCGGAATCAGGATCGCCTGATGGACCGACAGCGGATGCGTGGCGAGCACGCCGAGCCGCTGGCCGCTCACTTCATATCCATGGCAGTACGGACAATGCAGCACGCTGATGCCCCAGCGTTCCGCGAGCCCCGGCAGCGCGGGCAGTTCGTCGCGGATGCCGGTCGCGAGAATCAGCCGGTCGGCGCTCGCGCGGCTGCCGTCGGCCAGCGTCACGTGAAAGCGTCCGTGCGCGTCGCGCTCGGCCGTGCGCGCCTCGCCGTCGATGCGCTGCACGGTCGGATACGCGGCGAGTTGCGCGCTCGCTTCGGCGACGATCCGCGCGGGCGGCTTGCCGTCCTGCCCGAAGAAGCCGTGCGCGTGTTCGGCAAAACGGTTGCGCGGCCGGCCGGCATCGATCACGAGCACGCGGCGGCGTGCCCGCGCCAACTGCATCGCGGCCGACAGCCCCGCGAAGCTGCCGCCGATCACGATCACTTCATGATGGGTATCCATGCATCCACTCCTTTCTGAACCTGCGTGACGGACAGACGTGTTCCGCTGGCGGCCAACTCATGAAACACGAGCAGTTGCATGATAGGGC
>NZ_BCPP01001285.1:0-1546 GCF_016586125.1 Burkholderia sp. E168m23 | reverse complement strand
GCGATCGCGCCGGGCATCAGCCGTTTCGGAATGTTGCTCTGGCGATAGAGTTCGGCCGCGAACGGATAGACCGCGAACACCACGACGAACAGCGAGACGCCGCCATAGGTGAGCAGCGCGCACACCGCGACGATCACCGCATTCGCGCGCGAGCGGCCGATGTAGCGGATCGCCGCATGGACGATTGACTCGGAGAACCCGGACAGTTCGATCACCTTGCCGAACACGGCGCCCAGCATGAAGACCGGGAAATACAGTTTGACGAAGCCGACCATCTTTTCCATGAAGATGCCGGAGAAGACCGGTGCGACGGCGGCGGGTTCGGTCAGGAGCACCGCGCCGAGCGCGGCGATCGGCGCGAACAGGATCACGCTGTAGCCGCGATACGCGGCGAACATCAGGAACGCCAGCGCGGCGAGGACGATCACGAAAGACAAGGGAGTCTCCTAAAAGCTTGGAATGGCTTTGGTTGTTGTTCGATCGCGCGATGCGCCGCGGACCAGTTCGGGTTCGTGCAGGTTTCGTGCCATCGGCCGGATTGCGCCGCCGGACATGGGCCCGCCGGCGGCCGGCGGGCCCGCGCCGGTGCAGGTCTGACGATTCTACATAAAACGTCTCCAGCTGGAGACGATTTGGCCGTTCGGTCGACCCTCGAAATCGGGCAGGGCTTTCCCCGACAATGGATTGCGACGTGTCTCCAGAGTGAGATAATCCGTCTCGTTCCGGAGACATCCGGCCGACAATATACGGAGACGAAGACACGATGATGAACGACTGGGCGCGCCTGCCCGTCAACTACGGCGACGTGCTGCGGCGCGCCGCCGAGTCGCTATTCCGGACCTTCGAGGATTCGAGTGCGGGCACGGTGGTCGTCGATCGCGACGCGCGCGTCGTGTGGATGAACGAGCGTTACGCGGCACGCTTCGGTTTCGCCGATCCGCAGCAGGCCGTCGGCCTCGACTGCGAGGCCGTGATCCCGAACAGTCTGATGCGGGAAGTCGTGTCGACCGGGCAGCCGATCCTGCTCGACATCATGGAGACGGGCCGCGAGCCGCTCGTCGTCACGCGCCTGCCGTTGAAGAACGAGGCCGGCGAAACGGTCGGCGCGATCGGCTTCGCGCTGTTCGACCAGTTGAAGACCCTCACGCCGATTTTTTCCCGCTACGCGCAGCTTCAGCAGCAGCTGATCGCGACGCAGCGCTCGCTCGCGCAGGCGCGCCGCGCGAAATACACGTTCGCGAGCTTCGTCGGCACGAGTGCCGCGAGCCTCGAGACCAAGCGCCAGGCGCGCCGCGCGGCGCAAGTCGATTCGCCGGTGCTGCTGCTCGGCGAGACGGGCACCGGCAAGGAACTGCTCGCCCACGCGATTCACGCGGCGTCGGCGCGTGCGCTGCAGCCGCTCGTGACCGTCAACGTCGCCGCGATTCCCGACACGCTGCTCGAAACCGAATTCTTCGGCGCGGCGCCCGGCGCGTACACCGGCGCCGATCGCAAGGGGCGCGTCGGCAAGTTCGAACTGGCCGATCGCGGCACGCTGTTTCTCGAC
>NZ_BCPP01001284.1:0-1554 GCF_016586125.1 Burkholderia sp. E168m23 | reverse complement strand
GTGATTTTACCTGCCTTTTACCGTACCGGCGACACGTGTTCATTTCCAATTATTACGACGAATCGGCAATCGTTACCGAGCAGAGGGCGCCCGAACAACGTCGTGCCACACGAAGGCCATCGCTTATTCCTGATTAAAATATTCAAGTTACAAATTTAGAAAAGGCACGTTACAATTCGCCGACGGATGAATCCGCATCATAAAAAGTACGACGCAGTTACCGGCACATCGACTCCGAGATGACTCAAGATCTCCAAAATTCCCTCCCTGTCATGCTGACGGGTAATCAATCCGTGCTTTCCAGCATGAAGCAGGACCATGCCTTCGTGGTATGGCTCACCGGTGTCTCCGGTGCCGGTAAATCGACGCTGTCGAATCTGCTGAAGGAACAACTCGAGGCACGCGGTCTTCGGACTTTTCTGCTGGACGGCGACCTGCTTCGCGAAGGATTGAATCAGGACCTGGGATTCAGCGACGCAGACCGTCACGAGAACATTCGCCGGACGGCCGAGGTCGCGCGCCTGATGGTGGAGGCCGGGCTCGTCGTCATCGTTGCGCTGATCTCGCCGTTTCAGGAGGCTCGCGCCAAAGCGCGCGCGCGTTTTCCACAGGGCATGTTTTTCGAAGTCTTTGTCGACGTTGCGCTGGATGTAGCGGAAGCGCGCGACCCCAAGGGGCTGTATGCGCTGGCAAGGCAAGGGGCCATTCGGCAGTTCACCGGCATCGAATCGACCTATGAAAAACCGGTATTGCCCGACGTGCATGTGCGCACCGGCGAAGCAAGTCCGCTGGAATGCGTGCACGCGATCATGCAGAAATTGCCGTTGAACGGCTGATTCTGGCGCGGCCATCGGCTCGCCAGCGCCCCCGCTCCCTTCTTCTTTTTCGGCGCGCTATTGCGGCGACCGACGGTTGAACTGTCCGCCTTACGTCACATCGGTCCACTGTCTTGGTTGGGCGCGACGATCAGCACATCGCGAAACAGCGCGCTGAAGACACCCGTTCCGCACTGGCGCTCATCCGCCTCGCAATGCTCGACGAGGGTTTCCCGACGGCCGAAAGTTCAATCTACTCGGAACTGCTGTTCCATCTCACACTAACATACAGCCTCGAGCAGGCATCGCTCCCGACGCTCAAGGATGGCCAGCGCGGTCGAGGAAACCGCCGCGCGTCATCGCGTTGCCGGTCCGATCAACATGACAATCTGCGCGGCCCGGTAACCGGATCATCTCGGCGTGCTATTCAAGCCAACGACCATCGCGCATACTGTTCCATGGCACGTCGTTCAGGCGGCACACGACTTTAATCCACCTAATCCACGCATCGCAGAAGCCAACGATAACGTGTTCATGGTCGCACCCAAACCGCTAATCGACTTGCACGGCGCGTCGGAAGAAAGTACCGGCCGAGATCGCGATCGTCGCGTACGGCGCCGATGTGCCGCAGCAGCCGCTTCGGTGGCAGCGCAAATAAGCACGGGCGGTCGACCCATCGTCCTGACACGCCGAGAACATTCAAGCAAGACGCGTACGCCTCGACGGCAAGCGCCGAATC
>NZ_BCPP01001283.1:0-1556 GCF_016586125.1 Burkholderia sp. E168m23 | reverse complement strand
CGTGATCTGAGCGATGCGGGCAACCGGGTGCGGCGCGTCGTGCGCGGCGCCCGGTCACGAAGCGGATCGGCGCTTCGTATCAGCGCTTGAACGTATCGACGGCCGTGCGGCCGACGGCCGGATCGTCGGTGAAGAAGCCGTCGATCCCCGCGCGCAGGTATGCCTGGATCTCGCGCACCGACCCGGCCGTGTTGCGCGTGGCCGGCGTGCCGCCGTCCTTCAGCGACGCGGGCAGGAAGTTGTTCTCCGGGCGGAACGTGTACGGATGCACGACGAGACCGGCCTCGTGCGCGTAGCGCACGTACGGCGTCGGCTGCTGCAGCGTGCCGTCCGCGGCGACCGCGATGATCGACGTCTTGTACGGCCCGACGCCGTTCGCATAGGTCGCGATCTCGCGCATGCCGTCGCGCGTCGACAGGTCGCCGTAGGTGCGCGTGTCGTTCGCCTTCACGAAGTCGTACGGGCGCTGCTGCGCTTCGTCCATCAACTGCACGAGCTTCCAGTTCGGCTGGCTCGACTTGATCCGGTTGCGGATCGTCTTCAGGTTCGCGACTTCGAACGACTGGATGTAGACGGTCGCGGTGCGCGACGTGTACGCATCCTTCAGCAGCGCGTCGACGAGGCGATCCTCGAGCGGCAGGCCGATCGACTGGAAGTAGGTCGGATGCTTGGTTTCCGGGTACAGGTGGATCGTGCGGCCGGTCTGCGCGGACATCTGCTTCGCGAGCGCGACGATCTCGTCGAACGTCGGAATCTCGAACTGGTCGTTGTACGCGGTATTGGCGGGGCGTACCTGCGGGATGCGCTCACGCGCCCGCAGCGTCTTCAGCTCGGCGAGCGTGAAATCCTCGGTGAACCAGCCCGTCAACTGCGTGCCGTCGATCGTCTTGGTCGCCTTGCGGCTCGCGAACTGCGGCAGCGCGGACACGTTCGTCGTGCCCGAGATCTCGTTTTCGTGGCGCGCGACCAGCACGCCGTCGCGGGTCGACACGAGGTCGGGCTCGATCACGTCCGCGCCGTCCTCGATCGCCTTGCGGTACGACGCGAGCGTGTGTTCGGGGCGCAGCGCGCTCGCGCCGCGATGGCCGACCACCTGGACCTTCGCGGAAATTGGCTGCGTGGGATCGCGCGTCAGATCGTCGCCACCGCCGCACGCGGCGAGCAGGAACGCGGCGGCACAGGCGAACGGGGCGTAGCGCAGGGAGGTCGGGCGCTTGAGGAGCATGTCGATGAACCTTCGAAAACGGAGTCGGAAAGGAGGCGGAAAGGAGCTCGCGCCGGCGGCCCGGCGGGGAGCCCGGGCTGAACGGAGTCGAACGGTGCGCGATCGTCGCATCGAATAATTACATATGTATTACTTCGACCTTTCCGTTTTGCTTTGAAGGCGCGACGTGCAGGGCAGCGCGAGTGACGGCGGGCTGCTGCGCACCGCATTCCGGCCGTCGCAACGAGTTCGTGCGCCGGATGCACTAAACTTGCGGGAATTTTGCATCGCCGCAGCGGGGCCGAGGCCCGCCTGGCGCGACGATGCGGCGACTCGCGGGCCGGCGCGGGCG
>NZ_BCPP01001282.1:0-1558 GCF_016586125.1 Burkholderia sp. E168m23 | reverse complement strand
CAGCCAGGCGATCGCGATCGGCGTGAAGCGCGGGCNGTTCTCGAACGAGGCGGGGATGGGCAGCGCGCCGAACGCGGCCGCGACCGCCAGCACGCGCACCCCGTCACGCAGGGGCTGATCCAGTCGTATAACTTCGTATAATGTATGCTATACGAAGTTATTACGCGCGGCGAAGACCACATGTGGACGCCGGATTCGATCGCGAAGCTGCAGCACGCGACGCGCAGCAACTCGTACCAGACGTACAAGGAATACGCGCACCTGATCAACGACCAGACCAAGCGTCACATGACGTTCCGCGGCCTGTTCGAGTTCAAGGTCGAGCCGACCAAGGCGATCCCGATCGACGACGTCGAGCCGGCGAAGGAGATCGTCAAGCGCTTCGCGACCGGCGCGATGTCGCTCGGTTCGATCAGCACCGAAGCGCACGCGACGCTCGCGGTCGCGATGAACCGGATCGGCGGCAAGTCGAACACCGGCGAAGGCGGCGAGGACCAGAAGCGCTATCGCAACGAACTGCGCGGCATTCCGATCAAGGCGGGCGAGACGCTGAAGTCGGTGATCGGCGACGAGATCGTCAGCGACATTCCGCTGAAGGACGGCGATTCGCTGCGCTCGAAGATCAAGCAGGTCGCATCGGGCCGCTTCGGCGTCACCGCCGAGTACCTGGCGTCGGCCGACCAGATCCAGATCAAGATGGCGCAGGGCGCGAAGCCGGGCGAAGGCGGCCAGCTGCCGGGCCACAAGGTGTCGGAATACATCGGCAAGCTGCGTTACTCGGTGCCGGGCGTCGGCCTGATCTCGCCGCCGCCGCACCACGACATCTACTCGATCGAGGATCTGGCGCAGCTGATCCACGACCTGAAGAACGTGAACCCGAGCGCGAGCATCTCCGTGAAGCTCGTGTCGGAAGTGGGCGTGGGCACGGTTGCGGCCGGTGTCGCGAAGGCGAAGGCCGATCACGTCGTGATCGCCGGCCATGACGGCGGCACGGGCGCGTCGCCGCTGTCGTCGGTCAAGCATGCCGGCACGCCGTGGGAGCTTGGCCTGGCCGAAACGCAGCAGACGCTGGTGCTGAACCGCCTGCGCGGCCGCATTCGCGTGCAGGCCGACGGCCAGATGAAGACGGGCCGCGACGTCGTGATCGGCGCGCTGCTCGGCGCGGACGAATTCGGCTTCGCGACGGCGCCGCTCGTCGTCGAGGGCTGCATCATGATGCGCAAGTGCCACCTGAACACGTGCCCGGTCGGCGTCGCGACGCAGGACCCGGTGCTGCGTGCGAAGTTCAAGGGCCAGCCCGAGCACGTCGTGAACTACTTCTTCTTCGTCGCCGAGGAAGTGCGCGAGATCATGGCGCAGCTCGGCGTCGCGAAGTTCGACGACCTGATCGGCCGCGCCGACCTGCTCGATACGCGCAAGGGCATCGAGCACTGGAAGGCGAAGGGCCTCGACTTCTCGCGCGTGTTCTACCAGCCGGAAGAGTGCGAGGACGTCGCGCCGCGCCACGTCGACGTGCAGCGTAATAACTTCGTATAGCATACATTATACGAAGTTATCG
>NZ_BCPP01001281.1:0-1560 GCF_016586125.1 Burkholderia sp. E168m23 | reverse complement strand
GAAAAAAGCCCAGGTCGAGCGCGCCGACGTCGATGCGCTGCGCGACGGCGAGCCGGTCGCCGAGCCGCGGCTGGAAGCCGTCGCTGCTTTCACGCGCGCCGTGATCGCGACGCGCGGCGCCGTGACCGACGACGCGCTCGACGCGTTCCTGGCCGTCGGTTTCACCGAAGCGAACGCGCTCGAAGTGGTGCTGGGCGTGAGCCTCGCGACGCTGTGCAACTTCGCGAACAATCTGGCGCGCAACGAACTCAACCCCGAACTGGCGGCATACCGATGGGAACCCCGGACACAAGCCGCCTGACGGCGCCCGCGCTCGACGCATCGCTCGTCGACTGGCTCGACGCGAACGCCACGCAGCTCGACACGAGCGCCGCGTTGAAAGCGGAAATCGTGCCGCGCCTCGCGGACGCCGGACTGTTCCGGACCGGCGTGCCGGCGAGCCTCGGCGGCGCGGGCGGCACGACCGCGGACGCCATTGCCGGCATCGCCGCGGTGGCCGAGCATTCGCTGACCGCGGCCTTCGTGCTGTGGGGCCAGCGCAGCTTCATCGAATACCTGCTGCAAAGCCCGAATACCGCGCTGCGCGAGCGATGGCTGCCGGCGCTGCTCGACGGCCGTTGTGCCGGCGCCAGCGGCTTGTCGAATGCGATGAAATATCTGTCCGGCATCGAGTCGCTTCAGATCGACGCGACGCCGCACGCGGAACGCGCCGACGACTGGCGGATGACCGGCCGGATGGCGTGGGTGACGAACCTGCGCACCGAACGGTTCGTGGTGGCGGCAGCGGTGGCATTTGGCGATGGCCGGCCGTCCGCGATCGTCGCGATTCCGGATGACGCGCCCGGCCTGACTCGCAGCCCCGATCTCGACCTGATCGCGCTGCGCGGCAGCAACACCGCCGCGCTGCACCTCGACGCCGTACCGGGCGACGCCGCGTGGCTGATCCATCCGGACGCACAAACCTTCCTGTCCGCTGTGCGACCGGCATTCCTCGGCTTGCAGTGCGGGCTGTCGATCGGGCTCGCGCGGCGCTCGCTGGCCGAAGCGCGACGCGCGGCGGAAACGACGCGCGGCATTCTCGGCCCCGAAGTCGAATCCTGCGCGGCCGAACTGGCTGCCGCGTGTGCGCAACTGTCCACCGGCATCGCGGACGGCAGCCTGCGCCTGCATCCCGACCGCCTGTTCGAGTTGCGCATCGCGCTCGCGACGCACGTGGGCACGGCCGTGAACCTCGAACTCGAGGCGAGCGGCGGCCGCGGCTATCTGCGCGATGCGGGGCTCGGCTTCGAGCGACGCTGGCGCGAAGCGGCGTTCATTCCGATCGTCACGCCGAGCGTCGTGCAGTTGAAGGCGCAACTCGCCGCACGGACGCGGAGCATCGCCGCATGACGCGCCCGCTGCTGGACGCCCGCCATCTGACGCTCGGCTACGACGGCGAGCGGCGCAATACCGTGCTCGCCGATGTCTCGCTGTCGGTCGGGCGCGGCGAAATCGTCGCGCTGATCGGCCCGAGCGGCACCGGCAAGTCGAGCCTGCTGCGCGCACTGGCCGGGCTGGAGC
>NZ_BCPP01001280.1:0-1562 GCF_016586125.1 Burkholderia sp. E168m23 | reverse complement strand
ATGCGGCCTGCCGGTCCTTGTATTCGGCACGCAGACGCGACAGGCGTCGCTGCAGGCTACCCGGAAAGGGGCGGCTGTTGCCCAGCGGCAGATTGTTCTGGATAGCCCAACGCACGCCAAGAATCGCGAACTCGCGGTCCTCAGGCTTGTCTGCGTCGTGCTCGGGATGGTCTTCGAGCGTGAACCATCGACCGGCGTCCATGCACGGAACACTGCCCACCCCGAAAAACCGTTTGCTGCGCGAGGCCATCTCTTCAAGCCGAATTCGCATAGCGCGCTCGCCACGGTCGTAGGACTCGCCGGTGACCGGAAAGCTATAGTGGCCCGCGTATTCGTAGACTTCCAACTCCTGCGGGATATCGCCTTGGTCAACCGTGGACCGGTCCGCCCGCTGCAACGTGCGCGCTGGACGTTTGTAATCCGCCGTGCTGAACGCATATCCGACGCTTTGCGTCGTACGCTCGCCGCTCCATTCGACGAGTGTGCCAGCCTGGCCGTCTCGGTCGCCGCGATAGAACGGTACTCGCTGGGTAGCGAGCGCTTTGCAATTGAAGAGGTCGTCGGTCACGACAATCGTATGCGACTTACCGTCCTCTGCATGCTCGACATACGTGAACCATCCCTCCGACTCCATCAACCGATGGACGAAATTGTGGTCGGTTTCGTACTGAGTACAGTACGAGCGAACCGCGCCCGGGTCTTTCACATCGAGCCGGAAATGACCGCGCGCCGGCGAATGGCCGCTGAACACTTTAGTCAGGATGTCGGCGGTCGTTAGGTCCTGGAAAATGCGCGCGTCCTTGCGGTACTGCAGAAAGCGCATCCACGACGAAAACGAAAGCTGATAGTAAGTGAGTCCCCCGTCCGCTCCGAGGCGTCGCGTTGCATGGACGTAGCCATGCCAAGGCAGGTACGACTCGTCGGCTTGACGCACCCATAATGTGACAGGTTGCGCCATCAGCTTCTTCAAATGAAGCGCGCGCTCCCGGGACACGACGTCCACTGTGAGCTCGAAATCCCGGCCCACGCGCGATTCGCCCATGGCGCGTTGCGGCAACAGTACCTTCGCCCCGAGGGGCGTTTCCAGGACGAGCGCTCGGTTCGTCTGCTCGATACCCGCGTCAAGCATCAACGAATTGGGCAACCTACCCATTTCGAATATCTCCTCTGGAGGAAAAAATGAACGCGCATCGGAGGCGGCGCGAAAGGTCGAAAGAGATTTTGCCACAACGACCTATCCGCTTTGATAACAAACGTAAAAACAATCTCCCGACAACCGACATCATTTTATGTTTCAATGCTTTTTAATCCTTCGCCTCGGCAATACTGGTATTTCTTACATAAATTAACGCCGAAACAAGCAGCGGATCGACTTTGGCGCTATCCAGGATAGAAACGCCTGGTCGCGTCGCCTCCTTCAGGAGCATGTGCGATTCTACAAAATGCACGCAAAATTGGCCTCCGAGCAACCATGTCGAGTTACTCGATTTTGCTGATGAACGTTGCCACCGAGAGGAAAGACCTGTTAGAAATAACAGGCCAGCCAAATTTTATGGAGCATT